>CAUYTY010000240.1 GCA_963575655.1 Gammaproteobacteria bacterium
GGGGACGATTGGATGCGATCCCGAATTTTGAATAGGTGGCAACTTGGGTTAACTACCAAGGACAGATCATGCCCCTTCCTTCTGTCCTGATGCTGGAGAAATATGATCCGGTAGATTATATCGGGAGTTACTTAAATGAAAGTCTCTTCTTGATGGAAAAGAGAGAAAGATATTGAGCCCATATGTCTATTTGATGGAATAAGTATTCGTGGAGATAGCCTAAGACACCATATTCGTCTGAGGATTAATGTCCAGCCACTTTGTAATCGCCTCAAACAACAGAGAGGGATCTATCGGCTTGGCAATATGATCGTTCATGCCGGCTTCCAAGCAACGCTGTTTGTCCTCGGCAAAGGCATTTGCGGTCATTGCTAGGATCGGAATACATCGATAACTAGGTAGCTGCCGAATCCTTTTCGTTGCTTCAATACCGTCCATCACTGGCATTTGCATATCCATCAAGATCAGGTCGTAGCTGCTTTGTTGTACCAGTTTTAGCGCGTCGGCACCGTTGGCGGCTAGATCGGCGGTCATGCCTTCCTCACCCAACACCTCCAAAGCGATTTCTTGGTTAAATGGTTCGTCTTCGACCAATAGTAGTCGCGCACTACGCCGCAGGGTTTGTGCGGCGCCACTCATACCTTCGAGAGATTGAAAGGTACCGATGTTTGGCCGTTCGACTTTTCCCAACCGAGCTGTGAACCAAAAAGTGCTACCGACGCCAAGTTGGCTTTCTACCCCAACCTCACCCCCCATCAGATGTACCAAATGTCTGGTAATGGTGAGTCCCAATCCCGTGCCGCCGTATTTACGTGTAGTCGAACCGTCGGCCTGCTCGAAAGCCGCGAACAGCCGCGCTTGGTTTTCGGTCGCGATGCCAATGCCGGTGTCTCTGACCTTGAAGTGCACTTTGATGCCGCTGTCGTCTTCTTCAATGACCGTAGCACGAATGGTAATTCTGCCGTGTTCCGTGAATTTAACAGCATTACCTACATAATTAAGCAAAGCTTGGCTGAGCCGTGTCGCGTCGCCGCGTACCCAACGTAATAGCGACGGATCGATATCCACCACGAGTTCTAGTCCATGCGTCTGAATTTCGTCACGGATTAGGGTACAGACATCCTTCACAAGGTTCTCGAAATCGAAATCCGATGTTTCGAGAGTAAGTTTACCCGACTCGATCTTGGCAAGGTCGAGAACTTTATTGATAACAGAGAGTAGATGGTGAGCGGCGCTTGCCATCTTGTCCATCTTGTCCTGCTGTTCGGCATCTTGGTTACGTCGGCGCAGAAGTTCGGTGAAGCCAATGATGGCATTCATCGGCGTACGAATCTCGTGACTCATGTTGGCGAGAAAAACGCTTTTGGCTGAGTTTGCTGCCTCGGCCAAATCCTTGGCCGCGACCAATTCCCGTGTACGGGTAACGACGAGATCTTCGAGATGTTGACGATAGCGTTTGAGTTGGTCTTGCGTACACCGCTCGTCGGTTTGATCGCGGAAGACCAATACCACGCCGGTGATTGCGCCATTCTCATCGCGGATCGGGGCGCCACTGTCGGCGATTGGATATTCGGCGCCGTCGCGCGCAATCAATAGGGTGTGGTTGGCCAGACCGACGACGACGCCGGCGCGTAGCACATGCGTCACTGGGCTTTCGACTGCTTCCCGAGTTCTTTCGTTGATGATGACAAACACTTCGTCGAGGGACCGTCCGGCAGCCTCGTCCTCACGCCAGCCGGTCAACGTTTCAGCGACCGGATTCATCATGATGACGCGACCGTGGCCATCGGTGGCAATTACGGCATCTCCGACGCTCATCAAGGTAATACGATAACGCATCTCACTTTCGCGTCGTGCTGCCTCACCTTGAAATAGTGCACGGTATTGCGCCGCAGCGTTGCGCTGCCAAACCGCCGTTCCAGTCGCCGCCGCCAACAACATTCCAATCAGCGTCAGGATTAGTATGGATTGCCGGCGCCAGTCTGTCAGTGCCTCCTTCGTATCGATCTTGGTAACCATAAACCAAGGTGAATCGGGGATGGCTCTCAGCACTGCCATAACCGCGATGTTGCGATAGTCAATCCCTTCCACAAAACCTTCTCGCCCATTAACCGCCATGACGGCCGGTATTTTCAACTCCGTCAGAGGAATTCTTAGTTTTAGCGCGGCGTCCGCCTGGTAGCGCAGGCTGTTGATAAACAGTACGTCATCGCCATCCCGCCGCACCAGCAGTGTTTCAGCGGTCTGACTTAATGTTGGCCAGGACTGAATCATCGGGTAGAGAAAATGGTTGGCGTCGGAACGCAGGATAACAGCACCAAGCAAAACAGACGACTCTCCCCTCTGAGAAATGAGTGGAGCTACGATATTAATATGGGTGAATAGATCTTCTTTAGTATCGAAATGTAGATCCGTTATTACCGTGTGTCGCTCGCGCAACGCTTGCATCACCGCCGCCATTTCCACAGTGTTGAGCACGGTAAGTGGACGACCATCGGCATGGAAGCGCATCTGACCTTGATCATCGACCAAGATGACATCCTGATAGTGCTGATTCAACCGGATAGCATCCAGACAGACTTGCAATTTTGTCGTCAATTCGGGGGTTGGGTGAGACAGCCAGCGCGCAACAGCATCCGAAAGAAACAGCGCGCTACTAAGCATGGCGCCATCGTCCTGTCGTTCAATCCTCCACTGCCTAATCTGTTCAACCTTGAGATTGGAAATGGACACCAGATTGGCTTCTATCTCGCGGCGAAAAAGGCGCTCCTGTGCATTGTAAAATAAGACAGCACTGCCCAGTAGCGTCATGAAGATCATTGCATAGATAGCATATCGCCACTGAAGGAAATGGCTGGTCGCGTTCATATATTTCACATCAAACATGTCACTTGGTCCCCTGATGATTTTTTAGAAATAGCAGTACCAAGGAAAGAACTTCATCTATATAAATTAACCCAAGTTGCCACCTTTGCGGCGATAAACAAAAAAGCCCCTCTCCCCCGGGAGAGGGGTTGGGGTGAGGGCGGGAATTTGTTGATTCGTCAGCATCACACCCCCACCCCGGCCCCTCTCCCGGAGGGAGAGGGGAGAAAAGCGCGCTAGGTAGGCAACTTGGGTTAAATTAATAGGATGGAATATAGATGTTACCCCGCCTTCGTGGCCAGTTCCACCAATAACCCTTCTATTGCCTCCGCAAGTTCCATTGCGTGGCGACGTGTCGTTGCCGACAATTCCGAGTTTTCTGCCTGGTCTTGTCGTACCGCAAGCTCGGTCTGATTTGCCAATTCATAGACCCCGTGGGCCATCAGACCGCCGGTCACGCTTTTCAATTTGTGGGCGACAAAGGAAATCTGTTTGTCATCTTGGGTAGTGACTGCCGTGCGCAGGATGGTGGCGGTATCCGCATGCGTACGTAGCACAACCTTCACCAACCTGGTGATAAAAGCAGGATTTTTCTGATACCGCTCCGTCAGAGCAGCCCAATCGACGAATGATTGTTTGGCGATAGGTGCGGACGTTTCTTTTGAGGTGTGGCACTGCGAGGAAAGAACGACAGCATCCGGCAGAATATCGGAAACCGATGTCGCTATAGAATGCGACCGACTGTGATTCAATATGGCGGCCACCAGAGTATCGATTATTACCGGTTTGGTGATGTGGTCCACCATGCCAGAAAGTAAACAGCGCTCTCGCTCTTCGGCCAAGGCATGGGCGGTTAGTCCAATTATCGGCAAATTCGGGGCAAATTCTCGGATACGACGCGTAGCTTCGTGGCCATCCATCTCTGGCATCTGGATGTCCATCAACACAATATCCCAAGCTCCGGCACCGTCCTGTTGCACTCGTTTCACGGCTTGGCGACCGTTCTCCACACAGACCAATCGTGCGCCTTCCCCGTTGTGCAGCATCTCCTCCAGCACCAGGCGATTCATCTCGTTGTCTTCCGTCGCCAAAATGCTATACCCTGCCAAACGCTGATTCTTGTCAGCCGGAGAAACTCGATTTTCGGGAACATTTTTCCGGCAGACGCTGAGTATTTGACGCGCTCGCAAGGGTCGTTTCAAATACGCAATTTCCTCTGGCAGATGGATAGGGCTATTCTCACTGCTGCTCGGAAGATGGAACAAGGCTACCTGTCGGCCAGCGGCGCTAGCCATTTGTATTGCACGGGCAATTTCCTCGTGCAACAAGACCGATTCTGGCAGCAGCACCAATTTAGCCGATTCTATTGCACAAGCCGCGTAGGCTTCCTTGATAGGTCGTTGCTCAACTTCACATCCTTGGGCGAGCAATGTCCGTGACAGTGATTCCGCTTCCCATGGTTCGATGCCGACCAACACGATTCTTTCGTCTTCGTGGGGTAGAAGCGTGGGGGAAATCGTCATACCGGGTTGGGGTAAACAGACCTCGAACATGGTACCGCTCCCCGGATGGCTCTCCACTGAGATCTCTCCCCCCATCAGGCCAACAAGCCGTTTGCTGATGGTGAGACCTAGACCGGTACCACCGAAGCGCCGCGTGGTAGATCCGTCTGCTTGCTCAAAGGGATTAAATAAACGTGCGGTTTGCTCCTCGGTCATACCGATTCCGGTATCACTGACCCGAAAGATCAGTGTTTCGCCTACCCTTGCAACTGCCAAGACAATATAGCCCTGTTCGGTGAATTTGATCGCATTGGAAAGTAGATTCACCAAGACCTGAGAGAGGCGCAGGGCATCACCGACCGCTTGCTTGGGAAGGTCTGGGGCCTCATCGACCAGAAATTTCAGCCCTTTCTGAAAAGCACGCGAGGCGTTGATATCCACCACCTGATCGATTATCTCACCGAGAAAGAATGGGATTTCCTCTAATTCTAGTTTGCCAGCCTCGATTTTGGAGAAATCCAGGATGTCGTTGACGACACTGAGCAACAACTGACCTGCATTGATAATATGGCCAAAGATCACACCGCTCTTACGTCCAAAGCTGTCACGCTGCCCCACCTGGGCTAAACCCAGTACCGCATTCAATGGGGTACGGATCTCATGACTCATATTGGCCAGAAACTCACTACGCACCCGGGCGAGCCGCTCAGATTCCCACAGCGCCTGTTCCCGTGCTGTCTCGACCACCTTACGATTGGTGATATCGCGAAGGACGGCTTGGAGCTGCCCATTCGGGAGCTTGCGTCCGGACATTTCACCAGTAAAGGGTGAGCCATCTTTGCGGCAGCAGGAACATTCACTTACGAACGCCCCCTTGGCACGGTGGTCCAATTTCAAGCTGAAGTTTACGATATCTTCCTCAAAAATTAAGTCTGCGATATTGAGACGTAAGATCTCCTCACGCGTATAGCCGAACATCTCCGATCCTGCGAGGTTAACCTCGGTCAGATAGCCATCGGCGTCCGAGACAAAAATGCCATCGACGGTCTGTTCGATGAGCAAGCGATAACGCTCCTCGCTACGTTGAAAAGCCAACTCGACTTGTTTTTGGGAAGTAATGTCTTGGGTCGTGCCGAAACCGCCAAATAATTGCCCTTGGGGATCAAACTCTAACTCGGCACGCTCCCGTACCCATTTTTCAACGCCGTTCACCAAAAGACGATGTTGGACATCATAGGGCGCACCGTGTAGGGCCGCCTGCCACATATGGTCAACATATTCCCGATCTTCCTGGTGAATCGTAGAAAGGAAGAACTCATAAGTCATGCTCATCCCGGGTGGGACGCCAAAAATGCGGTAATTCTCCTCAGACCAGGTTAATACATTTTGTTGTACATTCAGGCGCCAACTGCCAATCTGACCCACAGATTGGGCACGATTCAAGTCTGCCGTACGCGCGGCTACCAGTTTTTCCAAATGCTGGCGCTTCGTTTCCTCATTCTGCCGCAGGACAGCTTCGGCGTGCTTACGTTCGGAGATATTTCGGGCAAAGCCAGTAATCCCCACTAAATTTCCGCCGTCATCCAGAATAGGGGCTTTAAAGATCTGTAGCCAGACTTCCGAATCCTGGCTAGGGACAAGCTCTTCTATCACCTGATGACAACCAGTTGCAATGACCTCCCGGTCGCTAGCGAGGTGGGCCTCAGCCAGTTCTTGAGGCCAAATATCCAAATCGGTCTTACCGATCAATTCGTCCCCACTACCTAATCCACAAATTTCCGCATAGGACTGATTTGCGGCGACAAAACGGCTTTCCCTATCCTTGATCCATACCATGAATGGGAAACTCTCCCCCTGCTCATTGAGCCAGATTAGTAATGAAACGTTGTCCCGGATCGAACGTAACTGGTCGTCGCTGTTATGAAACGCAATCACCTCATGCGCCATCCGACAGCGTCTGGAGAAGAGAATTACGATAATGAACAACAAAAGATCAGAAATTATCCCACCAAACCCAATTAGGGCAGGAATGTCTCGCTCAATTTCCACCAGCGATAGCGGGTCGATGGTTATAACATCCTTTAGACCACACAGAAACTGATGCTGGAGATGTTTGCTCATGAACTCGTTGGAGACAAACCAAGCCATCAGTGTCAGCAACAATGATAACGTCAGGATAATCCACGCGGTTACCGGTTGACAAAGCAGCCAATTTATCATCCCTAATATCTGTTTAATCGATAAATGACTAGGTTTTTTCATAGATCTTCGGTGCGGGAACCTCTCGATCCCGAAGGGTCAAGGGGAGGAAACTCTGCCTGTTTCTTGATTTTCAAGGGTAGGCATAACCGTCACTTCCTTAGAATCATTCAATTGTGATCGAGACAATAAGTCCGACGAGCTACTAGAGCAGACTCTCCAAGCGACTTGCGATGCTTTTCAACCGCTCCTGGATAATGACATTGGAGCCTTCAATGGCAGTAAACTTACCAATCCATTCCTCGATGATCTTAAACAGAAATTCTTCCTGAACATCCGTTAACGCCATGGAGAGCAGGGTGGTACTCATCTTGGTGTTAAATTCAGAGATGGTGACGTAGGTCATAACATGTTGATGCTGTTGTTCCCTTTTGATCTCGGAGAAGATTTCTGAGATCTGCCCAATCACGCTACGAATTGCCGCAGTTTTAGCCAATGCCATGGCTCCGATCTCTACTGCCCCACACAAAATTGCCAGATGGTCACGTAATCGACCACAACGATCGGGATCGTCTATCGGCATATTCCTAATCAACAACGACACATTGGGATAAGCAATCGAGAGGCGGGACTTGTATTGCAGAACTCGTTCCATCGAGGTCATCAGGTTAATAACGGATAGTTCAAGGGGGGTGCTTTCTCCCTTACTGCTTCGAGTGAGGTGTTGATCCAAAACACGGATTTGAACAGTTCCCTCCAGGTCATAATTTGCGATAGCACGCAGAACTGCGTCAACAAATGTGGATAAATCGTTACTGTCTGGAAATGACTTCAGACAGTCAATGATGACGCCCAGTTCTCCCAGCGACATCATCGCCGTCATTGCCGTCTGGCTCGCGTCCTTTGCCAATACTTTAAGTTCACGACGATCCCGGTATAGCCAGAGGAGGTGGGCAATCTTTGCCCGTAATTCGGCAGCATCGAAGGGTTTCGCAACATAATCTGCGCCACCCATTTCATAGCCTTTAAGACGATCCTCCACGCGGTCATGAGACGAAACGAACAGAACCGGGATCTCGGCTGTAGCCCCCTGGACTTTAATCATTCGGCAGATCTCATAACCATCCATGTCCGGCAACTCGACATCAAGTAGTATCAAATCATGAGAGTGTTCAGCAAGTGCCGCAAGGCAATTCTTTCCACTATCCACAATAGTGATCTGATAATAACCTGATAATTCCTCCGTCATCAACTCCTGCATAAATGGTTCGTCTTCAACAATCAGAATCAACGGCTTACTCATCACTCCTCCCAGGTAGTTTTCCATGCAAGAAAAACAGCGGCGGGTAGCGGTTTTGCAAAAAAATAGCCTTGAACTTCATCACAGCCAAGACGGGTAACCAAGTCCAACTCCTCACGATTCTCAACACCTTCTGCAACCAGGTTGAGCTTCAAAGATTTCCCTAGTCTGACGCAAGATTCAAGTATGGCGAATCCCTTATCATCATGCGTGGCACCCATAACAAACCCGCGATCCAGTTTGATTTCAGAAAAAGGAAATCGACCAAGATTTTGCATAGTCGAATAACCGGTCCCAAAATCATCGAGAGAGAGATGAAACCCTTTAATACGCAGGCGTACTAAAATTTCGAGACAAATGGTGAGCTGCTCTGGAAAACCACTTTCAGTAACCTCAAGAATGATATCCTGAGGATGAATTCCCGCCTCCTCCACAATCTTCTCGAAGATCTCTGGCAGATCCAATTGATGTAGATTAAGCATCGAAATATTTATGGAAAGCTTTAACCGATGACCGCTCTGTTGCCACACCGCAAGTTGTTGCGCGGCCTGACGCAAAATCGTCAGAGTCAACTCATCAATCAACTGATACTTTTCCGCAGTCGGAATAAAAGCAGCAGGTCCCAACAATCCATAGTGAGGGTGTCGGTAACGTGCCAAACATTCAGCGCCGACTACACGTTGTTGCCGAAGCGCAATCTTGGGTTGGAAAAATAACGTAATATAGCCTTGCGCCATCCCCTCTTGTAGCTCTTTGGGAGAAAGCTCAATGTTTTCTTTGAGATAATCGGAGGTTTTTTTTCGTTCGTTTAATTTGGTGAGCAATTCTGCCAAATAGCGGTGTTCTACCGGTTTTTCAAGAATCCCGAGGATATTGAGGTGATAAGCGTCAGCCAAACGCTGCGCCGACTCCAAAAGGGCAGAGTGCTCTCCAGAGAGCATACACACCCCGCCGGTGAAGTTTAATTCGGCCAAGTGTCGCAAAAACTCGACACCATCCATCTTGGGCATATTGATATCGCAAATAACTAACATTGGAATAGAGTCTAGACTCTTTAATAGTTCCAGTGCCTGCGCACCATTACTCGCGCATAATATTTCCGTAATTCCCAAGTTTCGTAAGAGATCTTCGATGAATTCTCTAGTAAAATCATCATCGTCGATAATCAATACCGATGCGGGGAAGGAAATAACCGTTTGTTCTTGACTCATAATTATGAACGCTGAAGTGTCGGAGGAATCATTACGAAGAGCTGCGCGACGATGATATCGAACAACTCATGCAGTTCTTTCAAGCGCGATGCAACGGAAGCAGACAATTCCGCTGCGTTGCAGTTATCCAACTCCTGACAGCGTTCAGAGAATCCGATAGCGCCTACCGTTCCGGCCACAGATTTGATACGATGAGCAACCCTCTTGAGCATGATCACATCCTGTTGGGACCATGCCTCATCCATCTCCGTTAGTCCCTTGGTTACGCTTTCGATAAATTTCCTCGCATATTTCTCGACCTTTTCAGGATCGCCCTTAAATCGGGCCGCCAGTATCCGTAGGTCAATAATGGTAGGATCGGTAAGAGACGCAGGCAGAGAACTCATCAGTGTCCCCGAGAAACCCGGCCCTTGAGGGCGGGGAGGAAAGGGGACGGTTTTTTCCGCCCCATTGGATAGCAAAATCTTTAAAGTTGCCGGTCTTTCCCGGCTGTCAGCCCGTAAGGGCCTAGTGACGCACACCTTACGGTGTGGCTCCCCTCGCCAATGTTGCAACGCAGCTTCGATTCTTGCGAACCTTGCAGCAGACCGTTTCGTGCGTACCCGTCGCGTGTCTGCTTCTGCTGCTTTCAGAGCTTGGAGTTGAGGAAGCGCCCCAAGGTGAGTCTTGTACTTCGTTGCAACGTAGTCCGATTTCTCGGACTAAGGCTGGTCAATCTCGGGCTTGCTTTCACAAGCCCCGGGCTTTAGCCCGGGGTGATTGACGGTTCCGCTGGTTGTCTGCGTAGGAAAGAAAGGTCTCGTGGATATTAGACCTTATCGGAAACCTCCTCATCACCCACCACAGTCAATATAAATCATGAGGTTGCGTTGTCCGGCAGAGCTAGGTAGGGGGTTTCCGATAAGGTCTATTATGTCTCGCTTCGCTAACGTGTTGGATAAAGAAACGCAGTATACCAGCATCGTATAAATTCTCGAATTACAACTACGCACAACGTGTGCGAGAGACTAACCAACAGACATTATCCTTTATTCCTTTTTCAGTTTCCGATGGGCGGGTATGATCTTAACCGGAGGGGGAGGTACTATCACTCTTGGCGTGTGTGATGAGTGCGGGACGTGTGGTGCAGCGGGTGGTACGGTTGCTATAGGCCGGATTGTTGTAGCCGTTGGTACGATTGCTGCGGGTGGTGGAGGGACAGCAGTTGCTACCAGTGGAACCACTACTGCCGGTTGGGCCACTAGCACCGGGGGGACCGTTGCCGTAAGCGGGGCCATCGCCGGAAGAGGGATGGTAGTCGCTACGGGATGAGGAGGTTGGGGGACGACCGACTCCACTGGAGGTGTGGCAGGCATAGGAGGCGTCGCGTGGATAGTTACTGTAGGCGTGCTTGTTTTTGCCGGCGGGATAGAACCCTCCGTAGCTAGAACGGTGGATACGCTGATTGGAGGCATCGATGATGGCGTAATGGTGGCAGGGACAGAATTCTTCTGGATGCTGGAAAAGAGGTAAAACACCATACCCCCCAAGAAAGCCAGAGCAATTAGCAATATCGCGAGGATAGTTTGACCGTGGTACCAGGGGATGTGTTGAGGCAACGTGGCCTCAGGTCGGGGAGATGAGAAAAAGGATGGATTGGTGGAGGAAAAAGGCGGTTTCGTTGTAGTAGTCGCTGGCTTGGCAGGGGTAAAAATCGGTTTCGACCAGGAAGACCAGGGCGGAGTATCGTCACGGGACAAGACCTCGGATTCCCCGGTCAAGGCGCCGAGTAACTCCCTACGTTGAGCGCGGTAGTCGGCGTATCCCAGATCGCCCTCGGCATAGCTCTGAGCCAGGACCCGCAAGGAGTGCTCATCTATTGTTTTTCCTACCAATTTCGTCCCCTGAGTCTAGTGGGTTGCGGGGTGTGCCGTCGCTATTACGACGGTGATGTTGTCCCGCCCCCGGCGCGAGAGGGCGAGATTAATGAGGGCATTAACTGCCTCGGCGTCTTCACCATTTTCACCATCGGCAAGGATGTTGCGGATCTCCGTATCGTTGAGTTCTTTGTCTAGGCCATCGCTGCACAGCAGAAAGCGGTCGCCCACCTCGACACGCTCAACATTGATGTCCATGAAGAGCTGGTCCCGCGCACCCACCGCCCGAGTAACGACATTAGCATTAGGGTGGTTGCGGGCCTCTTCTCGGGTCAACAGGCCACGAGTCACCATCTCTTCCACTTGAGTATGGTCCTGGGTAAGTTGAACCAGATTCCCTCGACGGTAACGATACAGTCGACAGTCACCCGCCCACAGATAGACGGCAAAATCTCGATAGGTGATGAGTACTACCACCGTAGCGCCAATGATCTGGTTGCGTCCTCGGGAGGCGGCAAGTTGGCGGAGGTGGATGTTGCAGGCCAGAAGCCGGTCTTCGACCTCGTCGACCAGGCTGTGCAGAGTGGGAGGACGGAGGATCTGCGTCAGTGCCTCGGCGATATTGGCACTGGCTACCTCGCCGGCGGAGTGACCACCCATGCCATCGGCCACTGCCCATAGTCCACGGGTCGGTAATTCCAGACAGATGTCCTCATTATGGCTACGTACCTTGCCCGTATCGGTGCGGGAGGCGGAGGACCAGGTAAGGGGAGGGCGGAGATCCATTGGGGTATGGCCAAAATGGGACGAAACATCTGGGATCACGGTGATGCTACAGGGTAGTCAGAACCATGGCCATTGTTGGCCAACTAACCGCAGATGGCAAGCGGTGAAGCATACCTAAAATGTACCAGCGATACTCTCTGATCTAACAACCGTTCGCTCGGTTCCGTCCCTCCTGCTTGGCTTGGTAGAGTGCCCGATCTGCTGTTCCGAGCAGGACCTCCGGGACATCATCGAGGCCAGGAACTCGTGTGGCATGTCCCAGGCTGATGGTTACGTATTTAGCGGTTGGCGAATGGGCATGAGGAATCGATAGATCCCAAACCGCCGCCCGAATCCTTTCTGCCATTTGTCGAGCGCCCCCCTCGTTATTCTCCGGTAGAATAATCACGAATTCCTCCCCGCCATAGCGGGCTACGAAATCCGCAGGCCGCATCAGTGCGCTTTTTAAGGATCGCGCCACTTTCCGCAGGCACTCATCACCGGCACCGTGGCCGTAGTGGTCGTTGTATGCCTTGAAATGATCTACATCGACCATGAGTACGGACAGTGGTAACGTATTACGGCGTGCCCGCCGCCATTCTATGGCAATCATCTCGTCAAAACGACGCCGATTCGGGATATCGGTTAACCCATCGAGCATTGCAAGATTCTCCAGCAGTTCCGTCTTCTGCTTGAGCTTAATATGGTTGCGAATGCGCGCCCGTACCACTGGTAATTCAAAAGGCTTGGTGATGTAATCCACTGCGCCGAGATTGAAACCATATTCCTGATCAGATACCTCGCTCCTGGCGGTCACGAAGATAATCGGGATGTCTTGGGTGGCAAGATTACTTTTCAGGCGTCGGCAGACCTCATAACCATCCAGATCGGGCATCATGACGTCGAGCAGGATAAGATCTGGTTTCTCAGAGGCATTGGCCAATTGTAGGGCGTCGCTACCATTCGTTGCTGTCTTCAGCCGATAATCATCCTTCAATACCTTGACTAATCCAAAGATATTAGTGAGTGTATCGTCCACTAGCAAGATTAATGGGGGGGGAGTATCGATGAGACTTGTAGGATAATTCATCAGTGTACGCCTTTAATTTCTTAGATGGTAACCATACTCTCCCTTTGATGAGTATAGGGAATAAACTGATTACCCCAGATCAAGCGCCAAGGTGGTTGCTATCTTTTCCAAGGTGCGGAGAGCGGCCGTGAAAGCGAAAAGTTCTATTTGAGTCATAAACTCAGTAAGTAGTTCTGCGGTGATGTGTCCAGTCAATTGAGTATGGACATCCGTCAACAAGGTATCAGGTATCGTCGTGGAATTTTCCAGGTGCGTTGCCAATTCTTGAAATGTTCTCTGAATGTGAATTCTATCTAGTGGATAAAAGAGGGATTCAGGTTTGATGGGTAGTTCAAGTGTGTTAATGGTGGCTAATACCCTTTGCAACGCAGTGTGGAACGAGGTAAGGGAGGTATTTTGGTCTTCCCGCAATTCGTGTTCAAGGCATTCAGCCAGGTGCGCCAATTCGGTGGCCCCGATGGTTTTTCCTAGTCCTTTGATGGTATGAACCAGTCGGATGACCTCTGTGTGATGACCTGTAGCCAGATAACTGTCGAGTTGTCGGTCCGCATTAGCAAAATTTGTTCGAAAGCTCACCAGAATGGCACGCAGCAGTGACCAATCACCACTCATTCGCTGAACCGCACTGGCTAAATCGAGGCCAGGCAATTCAAAGGAGGCGTTGACTTTAGTTGGTGATTCTGTTAGTCCTTGATAGATGTTGGTCTCATTTTCTCCTGATGGGAGTAAAGGTCTTTCCTTCATCGAGGAAATAGGCGTAGTGGGTGGTATCCATTTGAGTAAGGTAGCGGCTAACTCCTGCGCATCAATGGGTTTCGTAAGGTGGTCATCCATACCTACGGCAGCCGCTGCCTGTTTATCCTCGAGCATGGCGGCGGCGGTCATGGCGATAATCGGAAGGGTACGTCCACGGGGGGTGAGTCGGATTTTCTGGGTAGCCTCGAAACCATCCATCTCGGGCATCTGGAGATCCATCAATACGGCGCCATAGTCCTGGTGAGCGACTTTATCGACCGCCTCCCGGCCGTGGTGGGCGATATCGACGACCAATCCCATCTTCTCCAGAAAACCTAATGCTACGATCTGGTTGGTGGGATTATCCTCCACCAAGAGTAGGTGGACACCATGGATGGAACGGGTCATTTCGAATAGGTTGATATGTTCGGGTACGGGGTGTGAGTCAAATGGTAGAACTCTGCGATGTTGCAATCCCGCAATGACATCAAATAAACGAGAAGGGGTGATGGGTTTTTCCAATACAGCGTCGATGGCGATCTTACCGGCAGCCTGCAATACCTCTTCGCGGCCAAAGCCCGTGACCATAAGCACCAGGGGGTGATGCCCCTCAGCATTCATTTTCTCTCGTTCGCGGATGATTCGTGCTAATTCCAGACCATCCATCCCCGGCATCTTCCAATCGATGAGGATTAATTCAAAGGGCGTCGCGGAGTGGAGCGCAGCGGAAACCTTGGCGAGTCCCTCTTGACCAGAATTGGCCACGTCTACATCGAAGGACGAGGCATGAAGCATCTGGTCGATAATCTCTAGGGAGGTCTCCTGGTCGTCTACTACCAATGTTTTCATACCGCGTAGTGGAACGGTACCAGATTTGTGGGGGGCTTCGTGGGCGGGACACAGTGGTATTGTGAAACAAAAGCTACTACCTTGTCCGAAGATGCTTTCGACGGTGATAGTACCCCCCATGCGTTCGATCAAATGTTTACTGATGGTGAGCCCCAGCCCGGTCCCACCGTATTTACGAGTGGTCGAGTGGTCGCCCTGATTAAAGGAGCGAAACAGTCGTCCTATCTGTTCCCCGGTCATGCCGATACCGGTGTCTTGTACGGTGAAATGAAGTTGTTCGCCCCTGACAAAATTCCTGACCTTTTCTACCCTGATGTGGATATTACCGCGTTCCGTAAATTTGACAGCGTTACCAACCAGGTTGTTGAGGATCTGCCCAAGGCGTAAGGGATCACCATTTAAATCAGTAGGTAAGCCTGGAGCGAGGTCAAAAAAGATCTCGATACCTTTTTCTTCTGCTTGGAAGGAGAATAATGCCGAGAGATTATGGAGGATGTCGTCTAGCTTGAAATCGACAGCCTCTAGGGTCAACCGATCGGCCTCTAACTTAGAATAGTCGAGGATGTCGTTGAGAATCCCGAGGAGGGCTTGTGAGGAGTTTTTTACCTTTTTCAGATAATCTTGTTGTTTTTTATTAAGGGGTGTTCCCAATACCAGCTGGGTTAGACCGATGATGGCGTTCATCGGGGTACGGATCTCGTGACTCATATTAGCTAGGAATTCACTCTTGGCCCGGTTGGCCTGTTCTGCGGCCTGCTCGGATTGCTTCAGGTCTTCAATATCGATATTGCAACCGTGCCACTTGATAATCTTTCCATTGGAGGCGAGAACGGGTGTTCCTCGTACTTTAAACCAACGATAGACGCCATCGTGACGGCGTAGACGATACTCAAGGTCATAGTTTCCACCGGTCTGGATCGAGTGACTCCATGCGGCGTTGGTTCGTTCGCGATCCTCAGGGTGCAATTGGTTGAGCCAATTATCCATATCGGAGTCGCCGGTATAATCCGTCCACTGATGACTAAGATATTCGGGGTGACCATCTGGACTACAAGACCAGACCATGTGGGGCATGGCCTCGGCTAGATTGCGCCAATTCTCGCGGCTTTGCTCGAGCGCGGCCTGGGTCTGGATCCGCTCGGTAATATCGACCACCATCGCCAGGGCAAATCCTTCCTCTGCGCTATCAAAGCGACTTAATGATAACTCAATCGAGACTAACTGACCGTTTTTATGTTGGGCGAATACCTGGCGCTTGAGGTACTGGGTGGGGGATTGCTGTATGGTAAAGAATGCCTGACGCAAACTGATGTGCTTATCCCGTTTCTCCAGCGGAACTAAGATATCTACAGATTTTCCGATCAATTCGTGAGAGGCGTAGCCCAGCAAAGTCTCTATTGCGGGATTAGTCATGACGATCTGGCCATTTGCATCAGCGACCAGTAGACCATTGGTAGTTGAGGTGAAAATTAATTGGAGGCGTTCCTGGCTAATCCTCAATAGTGCGCTGCCACGCTTGCGCTCTGTAATATCGCGCACTGTCCCGAGGAGAATTGGTTGCTCGTTGATCTCGACCTGCTTGATGGTGACGAAGGTATAGATAACCGATCCATCTTTGTGAATCATTGGGGCCTCGAACTCCGCCCAACCTTGTAACTGAATGGCTTGGATACGTTTTTTGGCCTTTTGCAGACTTTCTTTTCCGAGTTCGATGAACGTCATCCGCAACAATTCATCACGGGTGTAACCCAGCATTCGACACCAGGCGTCATTGACATCTAGGATACGGGTCCCGATGGGGTCGATCATGCCGATACCATCATTCGACTGTTCAAAGAAAGTGCGATAGCGCGTTTCGAGGTACTGAAGATCTTCTTCTCCCCGGCGACGGGCTTGCTCTGTGATGAATAGATCCTCATGGTAGGAGTGGGCAATTCGTCGCCACGCCAAGACAGCGGCGATGGCAGCCACTGCCGCTATTAGTACCAAGATTAATGCGAGGATAAGCGGAGCATAGGAGTTCCAATTGGCAAAGGCCTCGTCTTGGTCAATTTTTGCTATCAGGAACCAAGGCGTGTTTGGAATAATGGCGATGACCGCTACGACCGCTACGCCGCGATAATCTATCCCGTAGACCAGGCCACGCTGGCCTTGGACGGCCATAACGGATGGTGTATTACTTTGAGTTAGAGGAATGTGTAACTTGAGCGCGCTGCCTGGTTGGTGGCGTAGATCATTGAGAAATATTACAGTGTTTCCCGATTGTTCGATGATGAGGCTCTCGCCACTCTCCGAGGGCACTGGCCAGGATTGAAGCAGGGGATAGAGAAATTGGCGGGCATCGGTTCTCAGGAGGATCGCGCCGACAGGTTCGGTATCTACGAAGAGTGGCGCAATCCCGGTGATATGAGGAAATGGATCGAGGTCGTCTTGATGCAGATCGCTCAACTGGGGCTGATGCTCGCGCCAAGCCGTAGTTAGCGCCTGTACCTCGATGGGGTCAATCTGTGTAGCTTTACCCTTGAGGCTCATCCGCACCCGGCCAGACTGATCCAGTAGCTGTACATCTTCATATTGGTAGCTAATCTCTAGCGAGCGGAATTGAGCCAGTAATAATTCAGTAAGTTTTGGTTGTGGATCCTGCAACCAGTCCTTAACGACCTTACCAAGAAATGGGCTTTCTGTGAGTATTATGTTATCGCTAAATCGTTCTAATCGCCATTGGGTTACTGTGTTCACCTTCAACTGAGCAATCGCCTGGAGGGTGGCTTCCGTTTGGTGGCGTAATGTCTGCTCTTGGGCCTTATAAAATAGAATCCCCCCCATGATTAAGGAGATTATAATCGTCACGACGATTACTACGATCTGGCGAGGAATCTGGTTGAGCAGGCGTGTCATTTGAGCTTTTCGCAAGGAACTTGGCAAGATTGTCTAAGAGGTAACGCTGGGGGGCGATTGGGAATCATACGAAATACACGACGCACACGAAGCGGGTTGTGCATCTGTTTGGATGGTGGTGACGATATTCCGGGTACGCCAGATATAGATCTCGAATGGGGTGATGGTGCCTCGGACGGTGCGATAGGCAAAGCCTGCATTGTTCAGGAAAGAATAAAGAGGGAAGGGCTCGCGACTGTGGAGCAGACGCAGGCACTCGCCTTCCTGGAGTGTGCGCAACGCCTCTACAGCATTTTCAAAGGGTTCTGGTGGATCCATGTGACTCACGTCCAGGACCCGTTCGGTCAGCAGAGAGGTGTCGTTCATGATCGTTGCTCTCACGCCACGGCAGCCATCTGTCCGATCAAGTGGGTTGCGACCTCAGCCAGTACGCGATCGGTCATGGGGTAGAGGATTCGCTCCTCTTTGAGGTTGTGTTGTTGCATCATCACTAGCAGAGTCTCGTAGCGACCTAGGTAGCCATCGTTATCCCCCGCGACCAGTGCCTCATTCATCTCCTCAAACAATTCCCGCATTTGGGCGTGTTCCATACGCATGACGGTAGTGGGGCCGTTGCTTCCTCCGTGCTGTTCAAACGCCGGGAAGAGGATCTCTTCTTCGCGGACAAAGTGTCTCTCCATGGCTTGGCGGAGGGCTTGAAAAGTCGAGAGGGTGTTAGTAGTCGTGCCTCCTTGGCCAGCGCTCTCTTCGGCCAGCGCAAAGAGGTTGTCGCAGTGCCGGTGGTCATTGGTTAAATAATCATTAAGGGTACCCATATATGTTCCTATCGTGATATTGATTTAGGTTTAGGTTTTCTTTACACGACAACATGGTTGTGTGTTCGTATCCGCTCTGACCTATTTGACCCAAGTTGCCACCTACTTACCCCCTTCCCAGCCCTCCCCGTAAACGGGGAGGGAGTAGGCCGCAGACCTCCCCC
>CAUYTY010000241.1 GCA_963575655.1 Gammaproteobacteria bacterium
GGTGCAGGTCCGTCCGGGGCGTTGGTCGATAAAATTGTCGGCACGCCATCCGCGCAGTTTTTTAGTCTAACCAAAGAAATGGGTCTGGTTAATTCTCGGAGATAGCGAACATCCACCATATACCAACGAGGTTGCGTAGGGTCAGAGGTCGGGTCGTAGTGCTCGGCGGTTGGATTAAAGGCCGTATGATCCGCATAACCCTTGCGTACAATCTCGACGATTCCAACAATAGCCGGTGTCGCGCAGTTAGAGTGGTAAAAAAAGGCCAGATCTCCGATCGCCATCTGGTCACGCAGCATATTACGCGCTTGGTAATTGCGTACTCCATCCCAATGCTCAATTTGATTCGGCATCGCCTTGAGGTGTTGGATCCCGAAGACCTCGGGTTCGGATTTCATCAGCCAATGATTCACGGCATTAGACCTTAACGAAGATTTACGAGGACATCAAAGTGTTGCTCGTCGTTGCATCATTATCTATAGATAATGGCCGCGTTTCCCAGAGGATTTGAACGGCTACGTGAATGTTTCGTATAGCAAACTAAGGCGTTTCTTCATTACTCCCGACGACTGCCTTAGCGCCGGAGGCAGCTATATCCACTGTGGTTCCAACAACATCAGCACCTACTTTTACCGCCGTCACTGCCACGCTTGCCGCAGCATCCGCGACGGCTAACACAGTACAACCGGTTACGTTGATAAGTAAAAATGTGGCGATAATCGCCCCAATAATTTGATTCATGATGGTTATCCCAATGTGTGGTTGTGCAGTATCTATAAGATGGCAACACCAATAGTTACGATGTGTCATGTGGGTAGCTTTGAATCTTAATTGGGTATCACTCGTGCGTTTTAGGATGGGTGCGGTTAGATGCTGATCTGGATCAACGCTGGGAGTGGCAAGAATCTCACTCATAAAGGTACAGACTCGCTGTTCAACTCGTGGTGAGGTGCAAGACCGGGGCGAAGGGAAACGGTCCAACCAAAAGGCTTATCGTCGTTGGTGTGAGGACGAAAGTGAGTGTTCTCGTCAAAGGCATCTACCGCCGCTGGTTTGTAGAGGGGTTTGGTAAAAACACTGGCAGGCACCATCACTTCCACCACCACCATACCCGCGCGATGCGCCTCATTGATTTCGTTGAGTGAGAGAGCCAACTCTTCCAGGTAGGTCTTGCCATCACCGCTGGTGGGTCGCTCATCCATGACGAAAGTCCACCAAGTGGGTAATCGACTGGTGTCAGGTATGTGCTCTTTTATGGACATACATTCACAAATACACCCCTCGACATAGGACCACTGGATGTTTTTATCCACCTCGGCTCGTTTACTAAACCAAACTGGATAGTCAACAATATTAACGTACCGTGAGTTCCACGGAATCTTAAGCCTGTGGAGAGGTCGTGAGACCTGGGGGAGTTGTCGGCTGCGGCGCAATCCGCGTAAGACTCCCCGCTAAGGGGAGTCTTACTGGCGAAAACCAAGCCATTCCCTGGGCAGCCTCGATGAAGCAGGAACCGAACACCATTTGTCATCGTGATAGATGGGTAAGTTTCGGAGAACGTAAGCATCGACATACAGTCATGTGCCTCTGCCACACTCGATGCACTGCCGTCACCAAGGTGATAGGCGGCTATCGTAGTGCACGAAAAACAGAGTCGTAGAGGCTGGCCAGGGGGGGGGACCGGGGCGCACAGGTCGGGACGGCGAACGGTTTGATGCCCTTGCACTACGTCCCTGACGCGGTCAACCGCCCCTGCCCCAAGAGTGGTACAGACGGCCTCTATGGCCTCGATTAGTGGTGACGAGCAGTTACCGTGTGGATTTGCGGGCAAGTGGATATCTGCGAGCAGGTTCCGTGCCGCCTGGGTCATGGCGGGAAGCAGTGTGGCTAGGGCCTCAAGCTGTGGTTTACAGCGAGTCATGGACGCGATTCCTCCACTGAACGTGCCCGCATTTCAACAAATCGTATCGATAAATTCAACCACAACAACCCGGAAAACGCAGGTAATCAGAACAAACTCAGAGCGTTAGCATCGTATATTCGACGGATACGCTGGATGTCGCCTGTCGAATTAGAAATTCTCAACGAACTGTCATCCTGATAGGATCTCGACGAATATTTTACCTTGGGGTTGGGGAGGAGATTGACGATGGGTAGATATGATGACTGGCCGCGTTATGTGCCCGTTGCCGAACGGCGACAGAAGGCGGAAAAAAAGATCGCCGCAATGAAAAAGCAGGGCAAGACGTTGCAACCCGTGGTCATTAGCGGGCGCAATATCGCCAATACCTTCTGGGGAAAAGCCTGGTGCGACAACCTGGAGGTCTACAGCGATTGGGCGAATCGCCTGCCGCGTGGCCGTACCTATGTGCGTAATGGATCAGTATTGGATCTACAGGTCGAACCAGGAAGGATCACTGCACAGGTGATGGGTTCAGAACTCTATCGTGTCAATATTACTATTCAATCCCTTGAACTCTCCCGATGGCAGTCCATTCAACAGGATTGTGCGGGCAAGATCGATTCGCTCATCGAATTATTGCAGGGCAAACTCTCCAAGGGGGTGATGGAGGTCATCACCAAACCAGGGACAGGTCTATTCCCGAATCCTCGGGAAGTCAATATGCACTGTAGTTGCCCAGATTATGCCGGATTGTGCAAGCATCTGGCGGCAGTGTTTTATGGCATTGGTGCACGGCTAGATCTGCAGCCCGAGTTGTTATTTCTCCTCCGCCAAGTGGACCATAACGAATTACTAATCCATGCCGCTGGTCCCGTCCTACAGGAAAGTGTCTCCGATACCGAGAAACAGTTGGATGACGTGCAACTCTCCAGCCTGTTCGGTATTGATCTGGGTAGTGATGATACCTCGATGGGTATCCCCGAAAATACCGCACCGCCTATCCCAACCGTAGTAAAATCATCAACGGATAAATCACCTGAGGCAAAACCACCGGTAACAAGAAAAACTCCCGTTGGCAAATCTTCCGCGCCAAAGTTCGTTACGCCAGCAAGCGTTGTACGTTCATCGCCTCCTGCGCCGGCACCTGTTAAAAATACTCCAACCAGCGGTCATCGTGCGCGTGCTCGTCAGGTTACACCGCCTTCTCCACCACCGCCGCCACCTCAGGTCACAGCTCGCGAATTGACCGCACGTGGTATCTCACGTTCCGCCGTGCAAAGTTGGCTGGTTTCCGGGGTATTGCTGATTTCTGGAATGCGTGGCGTCTACCTAACTACGGAACAAACCGAGGCACGGATTCAACAGTATCTGGAGAGAAACGGCCAACGATAGTTGCGTATATGACATCACGTAACTTTCTCACCTCTCCCAGAGGGAGAGGGGCTTTTTCGTTTCTCACCGCATAGGTAGCAACTTGGGTTAATTAACCCAAGTTGCCACCTACTTGCCCCCTCTCCAGCCCTCCCCGTAAACGGGGAGGGAGTAGGCCGCAGACCTCCCCCCGTTTACGGGGGGATTGAGGGGGGACGATTGGATGCGATCCCGAATTTTGAATAGGTAGCAACTTGGGTTAATTACTTTCACGCCAACTTAGAGGAAATGCGTTTGAGATGGTTGAGCAATAGCGTGCTTGCTGCGGGGGTGATTCCAGGAATACGTGTGGCTTGACCGATCGTGAGGGGGCAATGCGTGGCAAGTTTTTGGCGGACCTCGTGAGAAAGTCCACGCACTTGACCGTAGTCTAGGTTGGCCGGGAGGGACAAATCATTGTGACGACGGTGACGCTCGATTTCTGCGGTTTGGCGCGCTAGGTACCCTGCATATTTGGCCTGAATCTCCACTTGTTCGGCCGCAATGGGGTCCTTCAGGCCGGGGCCGACCCCTGGGAGAGACATCAGGTCTCGGTAGGTGACCTCGGGGCGACGTAGCAGCTCCATAAGACTGGACTCACGGCTAGTCGATTGGCCCGTAGTCGCAGTAACCACCGTAAGTGCCTCTGGGCGAGCGCGGATCGACCCAAGTCGTACCTGTTCACGAGCGATGGACTCGCGCTTTTCCTCAAAGGCCTGCCAGCGTCGGTCGTCAACCAGCCCCAATTCGCGACCGTGGGGGGTAAGCCGCAGGTCGGCGTTGTCTTCCCTCAGGCTTAGACGATATTCCGCACGGCTGGTGAACATACGGTAGGGCTCATTGGTGCCCTGGGTAATGAGGTCGTCGATGAGGACCCCGAGATAGGACTCCTCGCGACGCGGCGTCCATGGCGGGAGGTCGCGTGTCGCGCGTGCGGCGTTGAGTCCAGCGATCAACCCTTGCGCGGCGGCTTCTTCGTAGCCGGTCGTGCCATTGATCTGACCGGCGAAAAAGAGTCTGCCAATGGTCCGAGTTTCGAGGGAGGGCTGAAGGTCCCGAGGGTCAAAGTAATCGTATTCAATGGCATAGCCAGGGCGGGTGAGGTGAGCCTGCTCCAGGCCACGCAGGGAACGCACCAATTCCCACTGAACATCGAAGGGCAAAGAGGTTGAAATCCCGTTGGGATAGACCTCGTGGGTGGAAAGTCCCTCGGGTTCGAGGAATATCTGGTGGTGGTCTCGGTTCGCGAAGCGCACCACTTTGTCCTCCACTGAGGGGCAGTAGCGTGGTCCCACCCCCTCGATTACCCCAGCGTAGAGGGGAGAGCGGTCCAAGGCCGCACGGATCAGGTCGTGAGTCCGAGGGTTGGTATGGGTGATATGACAACAGACCTGAGCCGGGTGGTCGGTGCGACTCCCTAGGAAGGAAAACACCGGCCTTGGTTCATCACCAGGTTGCTCGGTCAAGGCGGCGTAGTCGATGGTGCGGCCATCGATCCGGGGGGGGCGTGCCAGTTTTGAGGCGTCCCACTCGTAGCGGTAGCTCCCGTAGTCGTTGTGCCAACGCCAGCGCCGGAGGGTCGCCTGCCCGCCCGCCGGGATAGTGGCTCAGGCCTACATGGATGCGTCCCGCCAGGAAGGTACCTACGGTGAGGACCACTGCACCAGCCGCAAACCGCAAACCCGCCTGAGTTACCACCCCACTGACCCGTTCCCCATCCAGGATTAGGTCATCCACCGCCTGCTGGAACAGTACCAAATTTTCCTGGCGCTCTAAGGTCATGCGTATCGCCTGTCGATAGAGTTGACGGTCCGCCTGGCAACGAGTGGCCCGCACAGCAGGTCCTCGGCTTGCGTTTAAGGTCCGAAACTGAATACCTGCACGGTCGGCAGCAACCGCCATTCGTCCCCCCAGGGCGTCGATTTCGCGCACCAAGTGGCCCTTGCCGATCCCTCCAATCGCAGGATTGCAGGACATCTGGCCAAGGGTCTCGATATTGTGGGTAATTAGTAACGTCTTCACCCCGACCCGCGCTGCCGCTAGAGCTGCCTCGCAGCCAGCATGACCGCCCCCTACCACGATGACATCAAATTGACCTTGATAGCGCACTGCACAACCTCCAGGAATAACAAAGTGTTGCCATTAACTAGTAAAACCGTAAAGATTTCTTGAGGCTGTCGTAAACCTGACCAGGGGTAATTGGCGACAGGTGTTGTTTCTCTAATACACCTTGTGGCATTTTTGTCTTTCCTTGGGGATATTGCAAAACGAAATCGGCTCAATTTTGTTGAGTGTATTCGTCGGTAATTTAAAAACAACATCCAGTCTCTTGTTTAACTTATTGATATATAGAGAGCGCGTTACCCCAGTTTAACGGGATCTTCCAATTAAAATCATATCATTGCGCTAGAGATTCGCGTGCCCAATACCAGAAGTAACGTGTAACCATATGAAAGAATAACATAACTTAAGAAATCCGAAAAAGTTGTGGATGTCTGTTGTATCGGTGATACAGATATTGCGTTCTGGCGACAATTGTTGCATTCTTGCTTTATTCGGGGATGCCGCAGAATTGTGCCAAGCCTGACCTGGTGGGTTGCTTGTAATAGTTGACGGTATTTGTCTGTGATTCTGGTGGCGCCTGCAATTCCTTGACGATCTTTTGTCGCGCAACATAACATATTGAAATAAAGAATCTTGATGAACGCCGACCTATTGGCAGGTCATTCGCCTTTTTTGGGGAACTCTAGCAAGTTTTCACGGCGTGGCATGGAGCCTAGCAGCTCCAAAGAATCACGGGGGAACGTTATGCCCGACAAGTCCACGTCTGATAAGTCCGGTGCCGCTGGGACCGGTGGGTCTGTCCTGGTTATCGAAGACAATGATCAACGACGTCAAGAGTTGAAAGCAGTTCTCGAATTCATCGACTATCAGGCGCCGCTCGCGAAGGATGTCAAAGAGGCGTTGGCCAATCTTGCCTCGCTTGGTGATTTGGAGGCCATCCTTCTCGGACAATGCGACGCGCCGCGTGCCGATGTGTTGCGCCAGCTCCGCGCCCGTGACCCATCGCTGCCGGTGATCTTGGTGGCCGAGACCGGGGAAGATGTGAACCTGGGGCGCGAGGCGGCGGCGGTATTCAGTCGTTTGGAATATCCGGTGCGCTTCCAGCAGCTCACCGATGCCCTGCAAAACGCCCGCTTCTATCGCGAAAACCAGCGTCGGACCAGTGCCCAACGTCCGAACAGCCCGGCTTTCCGGCGGATGGTGGGTAACAGTTCTGCCATGCGCTACATCCGTAACCTCATGCAGCAGGTAGCGGCTACCGACGCATCCGTGCTCATCCTGGGTGAATCGGGTACCGGCAAGGAGGTCGTGGCCCGTAATCTTCACGAGAATTCGGCCCGTCGCCAGGGTCCGTTTGTCCCTGTGAATTGTGGCGCCATCCCGGCCGACCTCCTGGAGAGTGAGCTATTCGGCCACGAGAAGGGGGCCTTTACCGGGGCCATCAGTGCCCGTCCCGGTCGTTTTGAGCTGGCGGAGGGCGGTACGCTGTTCCTGGATGAGATCGGCGACATGAGCCTAACGATGCAGGTCAAACTTCTACGCGTACTCCAGGAGCGTTGTTTCGAGCGGGTGGGCGGTACCAAAACCATGCAGGCGGATGTACGTATCATTGCCGCCACCCATCGGAATTTGGAGGGGCTGATTAGTACCGGGCAATTCCGCGACGACCTCTATTATCGGCTTAACGTCTTCCCCATCGATGTTCCGCCGCTACGCGAACGTTCCGAGGATGTGCCATTGCTCATCGCTGAGATTGTCTCGCGTCTGGAGGCGGAGAAACGTGGCTCGGTACGCTTCACCGATGCCGCCAAGAACGTCCTGATGCGCTACTCCTGGCCGGGTAATGTCCGCGAGCTGTCCAACTTGGTAGAGCGGTTGACCATTTTGTATCCCTATAGCTTGGTAGATACCCACGACCTACCCTCCAAATATCGTGGTACCCACGAGATGACCATTCCCGCGCCGACCGAGGCCCCACAGCCGTCGGAACGGGTGATTCTTACCCAAGCAGTGGTGGATGACCCCCTGAGTAGCCTTGTCCCCGAGCTGCCCGAGGATGGGGTGGACCTCAAGGTCTTGTTGAGCAACCTGGAGTCGGGTCTCATCCGTCTGGCGCTGGAACGCAATGCCGGGGTAGTCGCCCATGCCGCTGCCTTCCTTAAGATGCGTCGGACCACCCTCGTAGAAAAATGTAAAAAGTATGGCCTTCAGCGCCAGATTGAAGAGTCATCGCTTTGACGGTCATTCACGATTGTGGCTTACTTAGTTGATTATTAACAAATAAAGTAAATTGGTCCAACACTTGCAGGAAGTTTCGTAACCGCCCTCTTTCGATCTAAAGTTTTGACCCAAGTTTTCGCAAGATTCAAACCCGGTCGTTGGGATTTGCCTGTTTCTAAATCTGTTTAAGGCGGAGGTTTTTAGTTCTCTGATTTTGTTTTACGATATAGCCATTGTGTGATCAATACGTTAACTCTAATTGATCGTAATTGAGAGGGAGTATCGGCCCATGAACGCCACCGACATCAACGGCTTGCTTGTTCAGATGCGCGCTGCTGCGGCTATGGCTCAGGGCCGTGCGCCGGTTGCCGCGCCTGCCCAGACCGCCGCATCTCCTGACTTTTCCAGTCTGCTGCGTCAATCTATCGACGCTGTTAACCAGCTTCAGCAGAATGCCGCTGGTCTTTCGGCCGACTTCGAGCGGGGGGCACCCGGTATCGACCTCCCCGAGGTCATGATAGCGTCCCAAAAAGCCAACATCTCCTTTCAGGGTATGACCCAGGTACGCAATAAGCTTGTAAATGCTTACCAAGAGGTCATGAGTATGCAGGTGTAATGGTCTTCTGAGCGCGTCGTTCCATGGCTGCAACTGAACTTACCTCCGCTGGGACTAATCCTGGCCTCGCGATTAGCAACGGAACCGGCAACGGTACGGCTCTTGCCGCTGGTACGGCAGCCGCCGCCCCGACGGGTACCACGCTAGCTACGCTCAACAATCGCCTGCCCGCTCCGGTGGTCCGATTCCTGGAGCGTTTCAACGCCCTCCCTGGGGACCAAAAGATTGCACTGATGGTGGGGGTGGCGGCTGCCGTAGCCCTCGCGGTGGTGACCATCCTGTGGTCGCGACCCGATCCGCCCACCTATCAAGTCCTCTTTGGTGGAATGCAGGAGGCCGACACCGCCCAGGTCATGGATGCCCTGCAAAAGAATCATATTGCCCACCGTATTGATCCGAGCACCGGCGCCCTTACGGTGCCCTCGACCGAGGTCCATGCAACCCGAATCAAGCTTGCTGGTATGGGTCTACCCAAGGCTCCTCCGGTTGGGGGGTTCGAGATCCTGGACAATCAGACCCCGTTCGGCACCAGCCAATTCATGGAGGGTGCCCGCTACCAACGTGCGTTAGAGGGCGAGCTGGCCCACTCTATTCTTACCCTTGGTGCGATTCAAAGTGCTCGCGTCCATCTTGCGCTCCCGCGACCGTCGGTGTTCGTGCGTGATCGAGAAAAACCGAGCGCTTCGGTGGTGCTCCAACTCAACCCTGGTCGTTACCTGGATCGTGGCCAAGTCGAGGCGATTGTTCATCTCGTGGCCTCGAGCATTCCTCAACTGGAACCGAGTCGGGTCACGGTAGTAGACCAGTCGGGTGATTTGTTGACCCGGCAGGATAACTCTACAAAGGCAATGGACCTTACCACTGCCCAATTCGAGCACGTGCGTCGGGTCGAGGATTCCTACGTCAAACGCATTGAAAACATCCTCATTCCCCTGGCCGGACCCAACGGAGTCCGTGCTCAGGTCTCGGTGGATATGGATTTCAACGACACGGAGCAAACTCGTGAGGTCTACAACCCCGACCAGCCCTCGCTACGTAGCGAACAAACTTTGGAGGAGCAGACCAAGGGGCCTGGTGAGTTTGGTATCCCGGGGGCCTTGTCTAACCAACCTCCAGCGGCCGGTACCGTACCCGAGAAGCTCAACAATGGTGGTCCCCCGCCATTGGCGGGCCAGGGGGTTACCGCGCTCTCTCGCAATTCAGGGGATCAGATTACAAACAAACGCCACGCCACCCGCAACTATGAGGTGGACCGTACCATTAGCCACAGTCGTAACTCGGTCGGGCAGGTACACCGGGTAAGCACTGCCGTAGTGGTGGATGATGTCCTCCGCCCTGGTGCTGACCCCTCTTCTCAGCGGATGGCGCGCTCTCCTGAAGAGATGGAGCGTATCCGTGCCTTGGTGCGAGAAGCAGTGGGTTATGATGCCCAGCGTGGTGATGCGGTGAGCGTCGTTAACCTCTCCTTTGCTCCGGGTTTTGGCAGCGAGGGACCCGTTGAGTTGCCCTGGTGGCGTCAGCCTTGGGCTATCGACCTCTTCCGGCAGGGGTTAGCCGCATTGTTGGTGCTGATAGTGATACTGGGAGTATTGCGGCCGGTCATGCGTCGTATGGTGGGTGAGGAAGAAGAAGAGGAGGAGGAAAAATCGGGAGAAGAATCGGCGGAAGAATCAGAAGAGAAATCAGAAACGGGAGAGGAGCAAGAAACGGTGGAAGAGGAAGACGATACGCGAGAACTCCGACCCGCCGGAGAAGGTGCGGAAGAGGAGGAAGATATCGAACCACCTGAGGACCAGTTGGCCCTATCCCAGGCCGAGATGAATCAGGGGCTTGGCCTTGAACACGAACAAACGCCTGCGCCAGGACCAAAACCCACGCCATGGCTTGATCCACCCAAGCATGACTACGAATCTTCGTTGGAACATATTCGACACTTGATTCAAGAGGAACCAAAGATGGTGTCCGAGATCCTCCGCGACTGGATCGCCTCCGACAATCCTCAGCATGGTAAAGAAGCGAAGTGATAGTTCTCTTTATTCGCTAGCGAACAATGAACATAATCGAAAACCTCTTGGAAGGCTATCCGTCATTCCGGTAGGAAATCTCGAAATCCAGCTACTATGGATGGTGGATCCGCATCCCACTTCATGTCCCTATGTACTGGATTCCGGTATTTTCTGCTGGAATAACGGGTAGGTGGCAACTTGAGTAATTGATCGTGGAAAATGTCGTCCAGCAAAATGCGAATGCCCCAATAATAATATTTGCCGGGAAGTGTGACACTCAATCTTTAGCTGGTCTCTTTCCAGATTATAATATTATCAATATAGAAACTGGTGCAGAGTTGTTAAAATGGCTAGCTGAGGCGGACAATTTTCCTGATTTATTTGTTATTGACACAAAAACACCCCTTGCAGAAAGCAAACCTGATAAATTGTCGGTACAGCTTTATGGGCGTCAACTCTGTAAAACCCTGAAAATAGATCATCGCGCAAAAGAAACGCCCATCATCTTGCTGGTTAACCGTGAATTGTCGGATGAGGAAATTGTAGAATTATTAGAGGTTGGGGCAATTGATTCTGTTCGCGAAGACCAAGTAAAGACGCTGGCTCATAAGATAGGTATTCAGGTCACCAAGAGAATATCACACAAGCAACTACTCAAGACTAGGGAAGAGTTGGTTCGCATTATTGGGCGCGCCGTAGAATATAAAAATACTGAGGCGGCCTTGCATGTTACAAAAACCGCAAGATATGCCAAAGAAATAGCCCTGGCCTATGGGGTAGACCAAGAAGAATGTGAGCTTATTTATTTGGCGGCACCCTTGCATGACATTGGGAATGTTATTATCCCCGCCGAAATCCTCTACAAGAAGGGCGATTTTACTGCCCGAGAAAGAAAGATCATGAAAGAGCATACCCTGGCCGGATGGAAACTGTTGTCTGGCCAGACTCCGCTGATTATATTGGCCAAGGAAATAGCATTAAACCATCATGAAAGATGGGATGGTTCCGGTTATCCGCGTGGTTTAAAAGCTGGCGCCATTCCGCTGGCAGCACAGATCGTCGCGTTGGCTGATGTGTTTGAGGCGCTTACCTCTGACCGGTTGTATCGAGGGAAATGGTCCGTAGATATGGCGACCGAAGGAATAAAGAAGTCGGCGGGAGTTGAATTTGACCAGAAAATAGTGGCGGCTTTTTTAAAGGCCCGACCAAAATTTTTGGAAATTCATGATAGCTTTGCTAAACGCCAAGAGTAGCTGCAAGAATAACTGTAAGATAACTTAACCCAAGTTGCCACCTTTGCGGCGATAAACAAAAAATCCCCTCTCCCGGAGGGAGAGGGGAGAAAAGCGCGCTAGGTAGCAACTTGGGTTAACTTATGGCCACTAGCATAAAGAATGTAAGGTACGTACTACGTACCATTGATTGAATCATAGCTAGGGCCACTAGCGTGAAGTTGCGCAGGGAAGGTTTGGTGTATTGTTCTCGTCTTCACTCCCGGCCCTTCTCTCGAAGGGATAGGGGAGAAAGGCGTGCTAAGTAGCCGCTTGATTTAGGTAAGCGAGGTGTCGCAGTTTAGGCAGGTAGCCGGTTATTTCATGTAGCTGACTGATTTTCCAACCTCTTATAATTCCTAGACAGTTATGTCTGATCAAAAAAAACAGATTATCCAGCCGGGTGGAGGAGGTAAATCTCCCGCTTCCCAGTCAAAGCCAGTTTCTAAGACTGAGGGAGGTAAACCGGTGCCTCTCCCTTCGTCGAAGTCAACGTCTAAGACCGAAGGTGGTAAACCCGGAATTTTTTCGTTCCTGAAACCTGCGTCTCGAGTGGAAGGTGGCAAACCAACAACCTCGCCCGTATCACAACCAACGCCTAGGATCGAGGTTGGTAAATCGACAGCACCTCCCTCGTCGAAGCCATTTTCAAAAACCGAGGGTGGTAAACCGGCACCCTTTTCTTCGTCAAAATTAATTTCCAAGACCGAAACAACTAAACCGGCTCTTCCTCCACCGAAAACCATTGCTAATATCGAGGGTGGTAAATCGGGGGCTGTTGGTGTATCGAAGTCGGGCACTAATACCGAGGGTAACAAACCTGCGGTTTCTCCTTCGTCAAAATCGAAAGAGGCTTCTAGGGCCGGGGAAAGTAAAACTAGATCAGCATCTTCTTCTGGATCGGCAGTCACTGCGATGGCTGCGGATGGTAAACCTGCGGCGCTTCCGCCACCGCATTCAGGTGCTGAGGCCGGAGCAGGTAATAAATCGTCTGCTGCCTCTGCTGCTAAATCGGCTTCTCATCCCGAGGCGGGTGGCAAATCGGTCGGACAGAAATCAACCTCTGGAGACGATAAGGCCAGGAAATTGCCCGTTAACGCTTCTGTGAAGGAAGTTGCCGAGTTTGAATCGAAGGATGCCTTGGAGCATCTTCGTCATCTACTCAAGACAGAACCAAAAGTAATTACTGAGCTGCTTAAGCACTGGATACACGCCGATGACTGAGTCGAGTGAAAATACCCAACCTGTTCAACACGTCAGTGGTGTTGAACGCGCAGCGATCCTCCTGCTCTCTCTAGGGGAAGATGATGCCGCTCTGGTTATGCGTGGCCTTGGTCCTAAAGAAGTCCAAAAAGTGGGCATTGCAATGGCCGCCATGCCGCACGTTTCTCGCGAAACCGTTCAAACAGTGTTATCCGATTTTGTTGAGACTGCGCAGGGTCAAACTGCTCTTGGGGTGAATTCTGATAGTTATATCCGAAACGTTATTGTCAAGGCGGTGGGAGAGGAAAAGGCAAAAGGTATCCTCGACCTCATTCTGCTCGGCGCCAGCACCAAGGGGCTTGATACTCTGAAGTGGATGGATCCCCGTGCCGTGGCTGATGTTATCCGTCTCGAGCATCCTCAGATTATTGCTATCGTATTGGCCTATCTGGAAGCCGATCAGGCCGCTGAGGTACTTTCCATCCTCCCGGAACGGGTCCGGCCTGATATTCTATTGCGCATCGCCACTCTTGAAGGTATCAATCCTGTTGCCCTTCAGGAACTCAACGATATTATGGAGAAACAGTTCAGTGGTAAGACTGCGGTCAAATCTTCTGGTATTGGGGGAATCAAGACCACAGCTAGCATCCTGAACTTTCTGGACTCTGCCATGGAATCACAGATTATGGAAAATATCCACGAGGTGGACTCGGAAATGGCGTCACGCATTCAGGATCTCATGTTCGTCTTTGAGAATTTGCTGGAAGTGGACGATCGTGGTATCCAAGCTCTGTTGCGTGAAGTTGCATCAGATACCCTATTGGTCGCCCTCAAGGGTTCCGATGACGCTATGAAGGAAAAGTTCTTTAAGAATATGTCGCGACGTGCCGCCGAAATGATGAAGGACGATCTAGAAAACAAGGGGCCGGTACGTCTTTCTGATGTGGAAACTGCCCAGAAAGAGGTTTTGTCGATAGCCAGACGTATGGCGGATGCCGGTGAGATCAGCTTGGGCGCTGGCGGCGAACAATATGTCTAGAGGCTTTATCAGCAAGGAAGAATTGTCTCCAGACTTCCGGCGTTGGGAGCTACCGGGGATTGATGGTGACCTATTTGTCCCACCACCTCCCGCGTCGCCATCGACCTTCTCTTTAATATCCCCGTTGTCATTATCCTCACCAGATTCGACCTCTGAATCCTCCACTTCAGAGGTCGAATCTGAGGATTCACCTGCGGAAGAATCTGTCCATCGACTACCTACCGTAGAAGAGATTGAATCCATCTCCCGTGCTGCCTACGAAGAGGCCTTTGAACGGGGTCAGCAAGAGGGGATGACCCAAGGTTTTGAGCAGGGTCATCGTGATGGGCTAGCCCAAGGTATCGAAGAAGGTACGAAACAAGGTATTGAAGAAGGCACTAAACAAGGATTCGAGCAAGGTCTGAAACAGGGGCTCGAACAGGGACTTGAACAAGGGCTCCAGCAGGGGACCGAGCGAGGACTAGAGCAGGGGCTCCAGCAAGGGATTGATCAGGGGCACAAACAGGGATTTGAACAGGGCCAGCGCGAAGGTTTGGCGCAAGGTCTCGAAGAAGGTCGACGTGATGGTTTGGCTCAGGGGTTTGAGAAAGGCCATCGCGATGGCTTGGAACAGGGAGATGCCGAGGTCCAAGACAAACTCGAACGTTTGGGACAGTTCCTGACCCTGCTGGATCAGCCTCTGGCAGACCTAGACCATGAAGTGGAAGAGCAACTCTTGGCACTGGTTGTGGCGGTCGCACGCCAGGTCGTACGTCGCGAGCTACACCTCAGCCCTGGTGAGATCATTCACGTGGTGCGTGAGGCCCTGACCAGTCTTCCTACCGCCCGCCGTAACCTCCGTGTCTTTCTCCATCCCGATGATATCTCTCTGGTGCGATCTGCCTTGGGGGCTGCCCTAGGGGCAGGAGAGGGGGAGCGTGAGGTGCGCATCGTCGAGGATGCCGCGCTCACCCGTGGGGGGGGGGCGGATTGAGACCGATGCCTCGCGCATTGACGCTACCGTTGAACAGCGTATCCACCGAGTCATCTCCCGTCTGCTGGGAGGCGAACGCGAATCCGATTGGAACTAACCGTATATCTGTCGCGCCAGGTTATAGCGCTACTTTAAAAACGAGGGCGCCATCATCGGTAAGCAGTACCTGTCAAAACGAGCGTTGTAGCTTGACAGCCCCCTCCATAGAGATGGTACCTTCAAAGGGGTATTACGCCTACTCGGTGTGACTTGTGACACTCCGTATTGCAGGCGGAAAGAGAAACCGACAATCTCCCGTTTCGTCCTGTCGCTGAAATCATAAGAGACTTGAAAGCTATGACCAATGCATTTTAGATATTCAAAGAATATTTGCATCTAATCTTTGTGGATTATTAACGACTGACAAAAATATCATGAGCGCTATTCCCAGCCTCCTTCCTTTATTTATTGCCCGCGACCGTCGCCTAGCCTGGATTACTTACATTGCGCTGGGGGTGTTGTTGGCGGTATTGCCTTTTTTGGTAGATGCTGTAGCCGGGCGTACTTGGGTACGTATCCTGGATTTTACCCTGCTCTACGTCATGCTTGCCTTGGGGCTGAATATCGTGGTGGGTTTTGCCGGGCTGCTTGATCTAGGTTACATCGCCTTCTACGCGGTGGGGGCCTATATCTATGGCATTCTCGCTTCGCCTCAATTTGGTCTACATCTCCCTTTTTGGATGCTACTTCCTCTCGGAGCGGGGATTGCGTGTATTTTCGGTGTCTTGCTGGGGGCACCTACATTACGCCTGCGGGGCGACTATTTAGCTATTGTTACCCTCGGTTTCGGCGAGATCATCCGTATCTTTCTTAATAATCTGAATGCTCCCTTTAATCTCACCAATGGTCCACAGGGCATCAATAAAATAGATCCCATTCAGATCGGCGGATCGGTCCTCACGCAGCCTTTGGAGCTACCTGGTCTAACTCTTTCCGGGGTTCATACTCACTATTACCTCTTTCTCGTTCTTACCTTGCTCACCATTTTCATTGCGCTACGCTTGCAAGACTCCCGTATTGGTCGAGCGTGGGTGGCCATTCGTGAGGATGAGGTAGCGGCGGTAGCGATGGGAATTAACACCCGCAATATCAAACTACTCGCCTTTGCTATGGGCGCTACTTTTGGCGGTCTGGGTGGTGGATTGTTTGCCGCGTTTCAGGGATTTATCAGTCCTGAATCCTTTACTCTCATGGAGTCCATCATGATCCTTTGCATGGTGGTTCTCGGGGGGATGGGGCATCTTCCTGGCGTAATCTTGGGCGCGGTACTTCTTACGGTATTTCCAGAGTTGTTGCGCTATGTGGGTCCGCTTCAGAATTGGCTCTTTGCTCGAATTTGGGTAGATCCCGCCGATTTGCGCCTGCTGCTCTTTGGTGTGGGGCTGATCGTGGTCATGTTATTTCGCCCCGAGGGGCTGTGGCCGTCTCCGCAACGTGCCCGCGAGCTTGACCCCGACCAACCGGATATTACCTATCAGGAGCAGGAGAGTCTCTACGATGCCAGCCACTGAGCCACTCCTCGAGGCCGTTGCGGTCACCAAGCATTTTGGTGGTCTCAACGCCTTGGAATCGGTGTCACTCACCATTCGCAAAGGGGAGATCTACGGCCTAATTGGTCCCAATGGTGCGGGCAAGACTACGTTTTTCAATTGCCTTACCGGCCTCTATCCGCTCAACGAAGGTTGGTTTTACCTCCAAGGGACCTCACTCGCTGGTCTTAAACCCCATGCGGTTGCCCGTCGCGGGGTGGCTCGTACCTTTCAGAATATTCGGCTTTTCGCCAACATGACGGCCTTGGAAAATGTCATGGTCGGTCGCCATGTACGCACCCAAAGTGGAGTATTGGGGGCCATTTTGCGTGGTCCCGGTACCCGTGCCGAGGAAGCGGAGACTCGCGACATGGCCAGCCATTTGTTGGATTACGTAGGCATTGGGGCACGAGCTGGGGATTTGGCCAAATATCTGCCCTATGGCGACCAACGACGTTTGGAGATTGCCCGTGCCCTGGCCAGTGAACCATGTCTGCTCGCCCTGGACGAACCCGCCGCAGGGATGAACGCGACCGAAACGGTTGCCCTGCGCCGACTCCTGGAACAAATTCGTAACGATGGCATGACCCTCTTGCTCATCGAACACGATATGGCCCTGGTTATGGGGTTGTGCGACCGAGTGGCCGTATTAGAGTACGGACGCAAGATTGCTGAAGGTGCCCCCCGCGAGATTCAACAAAATGCGACGGTAATTGCGGCTTATCTGGGAGTCGGAACTGAATGAATCTGCTCGAGGTGCGTGGTCTGGTGGTCCACTACGGTGGAATTCGAGCGGTTTCAGGCGTCGATCTGGCCGTAGCCGAGGGTGAGGTAGTCTGCCTCATTGGGGCCAATGGTGCCGGAAAGAGTACCACCTTGCGTGCTTTGGCTGGTTTGCTGACCCCAACGGCGGGAGAGGTGTATTTGCGTGGTGAGCCCATCACCCGTCTCCCCACCCACGAGCGAGTGCGCCGTGGTCTGGCGCTGGTCCCCGAAGGGCGCGGAGTCTTTCCTCGCATGACAGTGGAGGAAAACCTGCTCATGGGGGCCTATCTCGTCACCAACTACTCTACGCTCCGTGCGGGATTGGCCCATGCCTATCAACTCTTCCCGCGTCTCGAAGAACGTGCCTACCAAAAAGCGGGAACACTCTCCGGTGGTGAGCAACAGATGCTTGCCATCGGCCGTGCGCTGATGTCACGCCCTAAGCTCTTACTTCTCGACGAACCCAGCATGGGGCTTGCCCCCCTCCTAGTACAGAGAATTTTCGAGACCTTGAGCAATATCGCCGAGGAGGGTGTCACGTTGTTGCTGGTGGAGCAAAACGCACGCCTCGCCCTGGCAACTAGCCAGCGTGGCTATGTTCTGGAAGGCGGATCGGTCGCTCTTGTAGAAAGTGCAGAGGCGCTGTTGGTCAATCCGCGCGTCAAGGCAGCGTATTTGGGGGCGTAATCCAGATTCGTGTTCCTTCCGAAAAGTAATTTCCTAAGAAGATTTCACCATACGTTGGAGCAGCTTCTCGGGAAAATGACGAGACGACTATCAATATAGGGATTGATAATATTGCGTCGCGACGTTCTGCCGCTCTCTCGGATGATGATCCATTAGACATTATCGGAAACCCAAAACCTCACCCCCCGACCCTCTCTCCTTAACA
>CAUYTY010000242.1 GCA_963575655.1 Gammaproteobacteria bacterium
CGATACCCATGTTTGAAGAATGGCTACCGCAATATCCAGGTCTGAAACACCACCTCCTTCACGAAGCACCTTTGGTGGTCGTCCGCGACGACCAGAACGAAATACCTCGCAACAAATTCCGAATAACAAATTTCCATAACGGCGCTCACCATCCGTAACTAATGTAATGTCCCTTGTTTGCTCAACAACATTCCTAAGAATCTGTATTGCATAGAAAAACAGTGCGCGATCCTTTTTTCCACACCCTAATGCCCAAATAAAACGACTAGCACGCTCCATCAGCATAATCGTCCAGCCTTCGCTCTCTTCCACCGGAACGTTCTTATTTACTTTTGTGTATAGTTCATCTCCCTCAATCACCTGGGAAATAAACTGATGCACCAGTGCATAGATCATCAAAGTTCCTTTTAAATCAGAAAGTTTTCTCTCCCATTCTAATAACGTATTTTTTGCTATTCCAAAAAGTCGGCAGGCAGCGTTAAAGCCAATTCCCTCACTTCGCGCCTGGAGTACCTTTGCAATCAGGCTTATGGGTTTTTTTATATTCTCCATAAATGTTCCTTTTGTTTCTGAAAAAACATTCCGACAGCTATTGCATTCATAAAGATTTCTGCTGCCGTTGCTGGATGTATTATAAGTTTTGGAGATACGGCAGTCTTCAGAATTGCAATGAAGGCAGCGGATTGTGGTCAACATTAAGAGCTTCTTCAAATTATCAGGAAATGGGATGATTTTAGCTTAAGATAGAATAGTGTATAATTTTCAATCGATTATAGCAAGAATCAAAATAGACCAGTGCCGATGATGAGATCCACATGACCCGATCTCAGGAATTCCACCAAAGGTTGCCCATCCCGGCGTAGCAATTCATCTACCGCCACAGTTATACACTCCACGCGATGTTCCCTGAGCACAATGGCTGTCTCTGGAGTCGCGTATACGACTAATCCCTTGCGTCGTAATAATTCAATTTCATTGACTATCCGAGCACGCTCGGATTCCTGTTCCACCGAAACCAAGACCCCCTTCTTAGGAATCTTGAAACCGGTTGCAAGTTGGGCCGCAAGTAGAGCCTCCTCGACATCCGCACCAAAACAGGCGACCTCACCCGTGGATGACATTTCCACCCCCAGCCGTGGATCCGCCCCCTTAATTCGAGCAAAAGAGAATTGGGGACTCTTGACCACCACATAACTCATCTCTAACAGACTCCTAGGCTGCTTTTCACTCAACCCAACCCCACGTAGCATCAACGCTGTCGCCTCACGAATGAAATTAACCCCAAGCGCCTTGGAAATATAAGGAAAGGTACGTGAGGCGCGCAGGTTGCATTCGATAACCTTGACCTGATTTTTCCGGCACAACATCTGCCCATTAAACGGACCAGTGATCTTCAGGGCCTTAGCCAATCGTCCGCCAATCAAACGAATCTTTTTCATGGCCTCAATCGTCAAACGTTGCGGTGGTAAGACTAAGGTGGCATCCCCCGAATGTACACCGGCGTTCTCGATATGCTCCGCGAGAGAATAGAGGTGGATCTCTCCGTTACAGGCAACCGCATCAAATTCAACCTCCCGTGAGGCCTCCTCGAATTTTGAAATAATCACCGGATGTTCGGTAGAGATCTCAACGGCCTTGCCCAAAAAGGAACGCAGTTCCTCCATACTGTAAGCCACATGCATTGCCGCACCGGAAAGGACATACGAAGGCCGCACCAGCACCGGGAACCCTCCCATCTGACGCACTTTCTTTTCTAAATCACCGCTAGAGTCGGCTTCAACCCAGAGTGGTTGCTCCACCCCGAGGCGGTCGAGCAGTAGAGAAAACTTATTGCGATCCTCAGCGTTATCGATAGATTCTGGCGCCGTACCAAAAATATGGATCCCAACCTTGTGTAATTTAAGCGCCAAGTTATTGGGCGTCTGCCCACCAGCGGATACCAACAAACCAATCGGACGATAGAAATCGTTAAGTTCGATCACCGTTTCTAGGGTGATCTCGTCAAATACTAATTGCTCACAGATATCGAAGTCAGTAGACACCGTCTCCGGATTACTGTTGAGCATAATCACCTCGTAACCTAATTCTTGGGCCGCCTTGACTGCACTCACCGTACACCAATCAAATTCGACACTCGAACCAATTCGGTAACATCCCGATCCCAGCACCAAGATCTTGGGGCGTTCACTCGGCGAGACATCGCTTCGCTGTGCCCCATAGGTAAAATATAAGAAATTTGTCTCCGCCGGATATTCTGCGGCCAGCGTATCGATCTGAGACAAATACGGTCGCACTCCAATACGATGGCGGTGCTCACGTACACTATCCTCAGATTCACCAGAAAGTCGACCTAAAGCATGATCGGAAAAACCAGCCTTCTTGAGTTGCCGCATATGCAGGTCATCGAGGTTGCAGAGTCGATGCGTACGCGTTGCCTGCTCCAGAGTGACGATACGTACAATTTCATAGAGAAAAAACCGATCAATCCGGGTGAGTTCATGGACCTCGTCTACCGTCATTAGATTTCGTAGGGCATAGGCCACCGCGAAAATCCGCCGCGGCGTGGGTATTGTCAGAGCTGTATAGAGGTCGTTGAAATTAAATGCGTCGGGATCCAGGCCATCTACCCCAATCTCCAACATCCGCAACGCCTTCTGAACAGCCTCAGCAAAAGAACGGCCGATCGACATAACCTCGCCCACGCTCTTCATCTCACTACCAATATTTTGTCCGGCACCATCGAATTTGTCTAGGTCCCAACGCGGGATCTTACACACGATATAATCCATCGCTGGCTCAAAGAAAGCCGTGGTAACTTTGGTAATGCCGTTAGGAATCTCGGTGAGGTCGTAACCTAAGGCAATCTTGGTCGCTACGTAGGCCAAAGGATATCCAGTTGCCTTAGAAGCCAATGCCGAAGAACGCGACAACCGAGCATTAACTTCGATCACCCGATACTCTCGCGATTGCGGGTCCAGTGCGTATTGAATATTACACTCACCAACCACCCCTAAATGGCGAATTGTCTTAATCGCGATATCGCGTAACATCTGATGCTCATAATCATCCAGAGTCTGCGAGGGCGCCACGACAATTGATTCACCCGTGTGAATCCCCATAGGGTCGAAATTCTCCATATTGCATACTGTGATGCAGTTATCGTGATTATCACGTACCACCTCATACTCAATTTCCTTCCAGCCCTTGAGACACTCCTCAACCAGAATCTGCGACACCGAGGAAAAAACCATCTCGGCAAGCTGCTGACACTCGCGTTCGTTGTAGACAATGGCCGAACCCTTGCCCCCAAGAGAAAACCCAGACCGCATCATCGTCGGAAAACCAATAAAATGCGCCGCCTCGATAGCCTCCTTTACAGAATAGACAGCCTTGCTACGAGCTGTCTTGACACCAATCTCCGACAACTTGCCAGCAAATAAATGGCGGTCCTCCGTCATGCGAATAGTCTCGACTGGCGTACCCAACACTCGCACCCCATATTCAGCAAATACCCCGCTCTCCTCCAGATATAGACCACAATTTAATGCCGTCTGGCCTCCGAAACTCAATAACACCGCATCCACCTTTTCCTTGGCAATGACCTTCTCCACAAAATACGGTTCTACCGGAAGAAAATAGGTCTTGTCGGCCAAACCACTGTCGGTTTGAATGGTAGCAATGTTAGAGTTGATTAGAACGGTTTCAATGGATTCCTCTCGTAATGCCTTGAGGGCTTGTGAACCGGAATAGTCAAACTCACCGGCTTGGCCAATACGCAGGGCGCCAGAACCTAAGAGAATAACTCTATTGGGTTTGATAACCTTCTTGTTGCTTGATACGTTCATAACGATTTCCATCCTTAAATTGTCTTACCCATCTCGACCTGTGTTACCAACTACCCATTGAATGGCAGTGTCGAATTCGCATCAATTTCACGTCGTTCAAATGGTGTGGACCTCTGGTAACCGATCGATCTCCATACTCGGCTTGGTGACATGCTTCAATCGTCTTACGACGTTGATATATTCATCGAATAGGAATGCCGCATCGTGCGGACCGGGGCAAGCCTCGGGATGAAACTGCACTGAGAAGATGGGCTTATGAATATGTCGAATCCCTTCATTAGTTTGATCGTTGATATTGACAAACCATGGATTCCAGCCCTCTTGAAGTGATTGGGTGTGCACCACATAACCGTGATTCTGGCTAGAGATATAACAACGCCCTGTCGACAAATCACGCACCGGCTGGTTGATCGAACGGTGACCATATTTCATCTTTACCGTTTTGGCCCCAGAGGCCAATGCCAATAACTGATTACCTAGACAAATACCAAAGATTGGCATGTCGCTATTTAACAGATGCCGAATCTGTTCGATGAGCGACAGGGCATCCATCGGATCCCCAGGTCCATTCGGAAAAAACACCCCGTCTACCTCTGGCAGGAACTTCTCCCAATCACTATTCCAGGGAGTTCGAATCACTGACGCCTGGCGATTAATTAGGGATCGCACGATATTCTCCTTACCCCCAGTATCAACCATCAGAATTTTAGTATCCCAGCTACCGTAACGTAACGTAATCTTAGGTGCGACGATCTTTAAATAGTCAGCAGGCGCTAGCATCGTGACATTGGTAGCCTTCATCTCGTCATCGATTAAAAGTTTGCCATTGCTGGTACCAAACTCTCGTAGATAACGCGTTAAACTGCGCGTATCCACACCACAGACCGCAGGTATCCCTTGGGATTTGCACCACTCTCCCAACGAGCGTTGCTGAGTGTAGTGACTAGGATTCTCACTGTAATGGGCAACCACTAACCCCGTAATTTGGATACGCTCGGATTCAAACGGACCATTCGGAACCCCATAATTTCCTACCAAGGGATAGGCCACCACCAAGATCTGCCCGCAATAGGACGGATCAGTCAGAGTTTCAACGTAACCAGTCATGGCAGTGTTGAACACCACCTCACCAGCAACATTGGCCTCAGCCCCGAAGGATTCTCCCTCGAAAGTCGTCCGGTCACGGAAGATTAGCTTCATTGTTTTCTTGCTCACTAATATCCTCCTAACATCTTCTGCAGATTTTCCGACTTCTTTCCGCATAACTGTCTGCCCCCCTCCCGTTGGGAGAAAGTGAACAATCACAAAAAGGAATGAAAAGCATTGGCCTCCCCGTTTCATCAGGGAGGACACTCTAATGTGTTAACTACGGGATAATTCTGGCGAATAGGTCTTACGCCAATGAAGTGTACCAACTAGAGGAAATAATTGAACGATAAAAATAAGGAAGATTGCACTACTATCTCTTGACCTATACCAGCATGTGGTTGTTAGGGAATCGCCGGAGTCAACACTGACGATTAATCCCCTGGACCATTCAGCCCCCCCTACCATCTTGGCACCAAGAGCGTGGCGAAACGCTCGAATTCCCAGGGGAGCGAACGCTTACCATCCCCTTTCTCCCCCCGTTACTCAGACACGCTGTATGGAAAAACTTCTCAGATATTCATCGGGCCGGAAAGGGTCGAATTCCTTACCCATGATGATGTGCTTTTTGTAGGTCTCAGAATGCACCGGATAGTTCAATTCCTTCATCATCCGCCCACAGTCCGCCGCCAAAAATACCTCTTCGGCGATTTTCTTATAGTCCACATTAGTCTTAATATATCCCCAACGCTTCATTTGGGTGAGGATCCAGACGGCCATCGAATGCCAAGGAAAGGGATCATAGTCAACCCGATTTGGAATATTGTGTTCGCCACCCAATCCATCAGGGAATCTACCGATCAAGACCTGCTCCAATAATTCCGGTGGTTGATCCAGATACTTTTTTCCAGAGATCGCCGTAGCAATATCTTTGCGATTAGCTGCCCTAGATGAAAATGCCGTGGCATCCACAATGGCATTGAGCAGTGCACCATAGGTATTAGGATTCTGCTCGGTAAACTCCTTACTACATGCAAAAGCACAACAGGGGTGCCCGTCAAACAACTCCTTGGTCAGCACATGTAGAAATCCAACCTTGTCGTAGACCGCCCGCTGGTTAAACGGGTCCGGTGATAAATACCCATCGATCTCACCAGCCGCCATAGTTTCCACCATCTTGGGAGGCGGTACCACTTTAATCTCGATATCCTTATCTGGGTCGAGACCGTATTCCGCTACGTAATAACGCAGCAAAAAGTTATGCATGGAGTACTCAAAGGGCACACCAAACTTGAAACCAACCCATTCCTTTGGATTCCGTTTGTCCTTATGTTTAATGTGCAGAGTAATGGCTTGGCCGTTGATATTCTCAATAGCAGGCATAACAAACGGGGTCGCTTTTTCTACGCCAAGCCCCAGCGTAATTGCCAATGGCATAGGAGTTAACATATGCGATGCGTCATACTCCTTGGATAACGAGCGATCACGCGCCATCACCCAACCAGGGGTCTTGACGATCTCAACATTCAACCCATATTTAGAATAGAACCCCATGGGGCGCGCCATGATAATAGGAGTAGCGCAGGTGATAGGGACAAATCCGATCTTCAAATTGATTTTCTCGGGGGGTCCCAGGCTTTCCTTAAGCGCGGCCTTGGCCTGATCAAGGGGAAATATCGTAGAAAAAATTCCTGCGGCTATCGTGCTACCAGCGAGGCCCATGAAACTGCGCCGACTCATTTCGTCTTGCCCAAACACCGCCCGCACTACCGCACTATCAATGGCGCGGTCGAAGATCTCCTCGTGAGTGGTGGGAGTTTTCTGCGTTGCCGGCGAATCATCATGCTCATGGCTTTGCGCACAAGCAATATCTGGGATACGAGCCACATCCTTACCTCTTGCCCGTCGGCCAAAAACCTCATCCGCTCGGAGATCGATACGTCGACTCTTGCGTATTCCGTCCAAAGCCTGCCCTTGCCGATACTCAAAATTGCAGCTCTCACAGCCACACGTATCCCCATGCCTCAGATCGATATCCGGGCTAAATGGATCACCAAGACTTCTGTACGACATAGACCCCCCATCTTTAGTAATTATGTAATCATTCACCTCACCACTCTTGGGAGAAGAGCGAATCATTACGTGATTATTGGGAAACAACCTCGCCACCAAAGTTAAAAATGCCATGGATAGCTTGGTCGATGATTCATGTCCCTGTATCCTAGATTCCAACAGTTCCTGCCAGAATAACGACCTAGCGAGTTATAGATAACAACTTGGGTTACCACTACTACACCTGAAAACGTTCAACCAAACTCTTCAACTGAACCGCAAGCCCGTTAAGTCGACGGCTGGCCTCTTCGGTTTGCGTAGCGCCTTGCACCGTCTGGATTGCTGCGGTATTGATCGAAATAATATTGCGGTTCATTTCATCGGCCACCACGGTCTGTTCTTCCGCAGTACTGGCGATCTGGAGGTTCATATCGCGGATCGAAGCAACGGATCGAATAATCGCCTCCAGAGCATTTCCAGCCAGCGCCGCCTGTTGGACACTACCTTCGACACGCTTATTTCCGCCTTCCATTACCTGCACAGCACGATTCGCACTTCCCTGAATACGTTCGATGATATATTGAATTTCTTTGGTCGAGAGTTGAGTACGCTGAGCCAACGTACGAACCTCATCCGCGACAACCGCAAAACCACGTCCCGCTTCTCCAGCACGGGCAGCCTCGATGGCCGCATTCAGGGCCAGGAGATTAGTTTGATTGGCGATGGCACCAATGACATCCAATACCTTGCCGATGGATTCACTCTCGATCTTAAGTTCCTGAATTACGCTACTAACTTTATCTACCTCCGCTGCCAAAGCGTTGATGGATTCCACTACGGCGCTAACCACCTTGCGCCCCTCATCTGCGGCACGGTCCGATTGTCCGGCCGCTAGCACGGCAATCCCGGTATTGCGCGCTACCTCTAGGGCACTGGCCGCCATTTCAGTCATGGCAGTAACGACTTTGTCGGTTTCATACCGCTGCTGCTGCATTCCCTGGCTGCTTTCCCGTGCCACCAGGGACAATTCTTCAGAAAAGGCCGTTAATTGCTGGATAGAGTCGATTATTTCTGAGATCACATCTTTGAGGCCAGCGACCATTACCACCATAGCGGCATACACTCCAGTGTTATTACTCGGCTGAAGTTCTACAGTCAGATCTCCGTCGGCAATGCGTTTGGCAATACGCTCCATTTCAGCCGGCTCACCACCGAGTGGGCGTTTAATCGCTCGAGTAAGAAACACCGCGAGGAGAACACCCAACAACATCGTGCTCACAGACAGCCAGAGCAACTCCGTTAGCGCCACACCCTCATTGGATTTCTTTACTCGATCACCAATCGCATCTTGATGAGAGAGCATTACATTGCGCATTTTACCCGCCGTTTCCATCATATCCGGCGCGAGTCGATCCAAGCCATTTTTCGTTAATCGATCACGTTGTTCAATAAGATCACGAATCTCCTTGATGCCTCCCTGATATAGTCGCCAGTGATTCTGGAATTTTTCGAACAGTTGTTCTTGTTGGGGGTCGCTGATATTCGATTCCAAATAGGCTGCATGTCTACCAAAGCGCTCACCCATTTCTTCCATGGCTTTATTGGCCTCTTCACGGCTGCTGCTTTTCAGAAACTTAGCCATAAACAACCGCCCACGTGCCAATGCCCCAGCAAGCCGTGCATCATAATTAAGCACCTCGACATTACGTTGTTTGAAGGCTAACTCAAGAATCTCCGCTAGAGTTGCCTCCATACCTTCTGCGTTTGGATTCAATAATTCAGAATGGACCTCATCTATTTTTCCGCCCAGGGTAACCAATTGTTGGAAGCTATTATCATATTCCACGGCAACAGATCCGATCTTCTCGGCCTGATTAACCAGATCAGATTTCTGCAATAAATGCGGGGCGTTCGCGATCAAATCAAACAATTGACGCTTACTATGTTGCACACTTTCAATATTGCCCGTATCAGGATGGGTTAGATAGTTCGCCACGCCAACCTGGGTCATCAGCAATGTTGGTTGTAATTGATTGACGAAATTCGTATCGTTTACCACCCCCTGGTAATCATTAAAGCCTTCTACAGAACTCTTCAGGGAGATATACGACGATACCGAGGTAAAGAGCAGCAGTGACAATATCGTTACGAAACTAAGACCAATCTGCATCCCCAGCTTCATTTCGGAAAACATCCATCGTTTCCCAGTAGATGCCGATTGGTATCCACCGGCCTCCTCGCAGAAGGTCTGTCGATATGACTCACTAGAATCAGCACTTGCACCCGTGGGCGGAAGAAATTCAAATTCACGTGCCATACAAATTCTCGATATATGGGAATAACACTAGAAATCTGACAAACATCAAGGATCTAGATGGCTACCATTCAAATTATCTCTAGCAAACTGTTGAACCGTCATTCAGGCAGAAACTGACGGAATCCAGAACACGCGAATGTGATCCGTCGGCCACACCCTCTATAATCTCTGGATTTCGACAATCCCCGCCGGAATGACGATTCAACAATTTTCCAAGTGGAAATTCTGATTAACTAACCCAAGTTGCTACCTAGCGCGCTTTTCTCCCCTCTCCCTCCGGGAGAGGGGCTTTTTCGTTTCTCACTGCATAGGTAGCAACTTGGGTTAACTACAATGAATGATTCCACAGGCTAACGATCACTACCCTATACGCCACAACGCCTATGGTTTGACGATATGCCAAACATCTCGGAAACCATCCCCGGACTTTTCGCCAGCTTTCTTGTCTTTGGAATAGAGATAGAGTGCTTTCCCCCTGAACGCCCACTGCATCTTTCCATCATCACGCATGATAATGGTGTAGTCACCGCTGGCTTGATCGCCTGACTGTGCCAAAAACGGCGGCCAGTTCATTGCGCATGATCCATTACATACGCTTTTGCCATCTTCGTCATTGTCGAATACATATAAGGTCATACCATCCATATTTGCCAACATGTCATCAAGAACCTTGGCGGGGCCGGCAAAAACAGCAGTGCTCAAGCCAAACAACAGTACCGCAGAAACGAAATGCGCATTCGTGGTAATATTTCTCATGACAACCTCTTATGGGAATAAGTATTCTTATAACGTCGCTCTTCCCCCAATAGTGGAAGGCGAATAGAAATGAAATACAATTAATCTAATCAGCAAGGTGAATTAGTAATTTCTTGATCGCCCTGCCTCTCATCCTCTCTGATAGGGAGAAAGATCGAATGGTTACCAACACCAAGCCATCCGTAGCATCTGAATTCCGGTATCCATGCAAGTCACGTAGCCTCGGCATGCTTGCTGAATTTCGAGCGCGGGTCTCGAACTCGTAGATCAATTCGTTTCCCGACACCTTCAAAGATAAAATTTTCCCCATAGATCGTTTTTAGGATCCAACCATTGGCACGCAAATATCCAATACTCCGATCCAAAAGTGCCGCCTCATCGATATGCAACGCAGGAAGCCTGAGACGCAGTCTCTTGGCATTTTCTCTTTCTAGTCGCCAGATGCTTGCTTCACGCAAAGTTTCGATCGAGACAACCGATGTAGTTAGGGTTAGGCATTCGATACGTGCCCTAACCGAATATCCTCCAATGGCGTCACCGCAAGAAGGACCAGACGTAATGTCATAAACACCCCCAATACCAAAATTTTCTGCCGATCCAAACGTACGTTCTGCAGTCACCAACGAATCATCGGCACCATTAAAACCACCATCACGTTCTACCCCAGTAATGCGAATATCGAGCTGTGGGGTCAGCGCATCAATAGGAACTATAATTTCCTGATTGATGGGGTAGGCAATATTCAAAGTATCGTCAATAGCATCATCAGGAAAGGCATAGGAAGCCACCAAGCCATTGACATCAAATTGTAGAGTCCAATCTCCGTTGCCATTATCACCATCGTCAGAAACGGTTAATGAAACGAAGCTCACCCTGATTTTGTCACACACTGATTTGGGTGGAGGGTGCACACGACAAGACTCTTGACATACCGCAAGGTTGGGATAAGCCCCATTCTGGTCAGGAACGCATTGCCCATCATTGATACAACTGTATCGAATAGTCGGCGCTAACGGTGAATCACATCCTCCAGCAAAACCACATTGAACAACCACTGGTTTACAGCCACAACTACAATTATGTTCAGACATCATCGTACTCTTTTTGAATACGGAGAACATGGCGTCTCCGTAACGCCAAAACATAAGCAACTATGCCATTGCTACCTCGCTACGGTAGCCATATCAATGACAACAGTAAGATCTAATACCCCTCGGACTTACCAATCGGACTAAGTTAGCCTGCGTTGATTTTTGATCACCCTCCCCCCTCCGTAGTAAAGGGAAGGGAAGTAAGCGGCACGGCCCATCTTGAAATTATTCACCACCGTGCAATCTATAGATATCAATTACCTGAAGAGCATCCTCTCTCTGCCAATTAGAGAAAATCCTTTACCCCCCATTCCGCAGGAGGGGTTTTTGGGAAAGGGCGATCAAAAATCAACGCAAGCCTATATTTCAGCCTTACTGGCAACCCTAGTCAGGCATGACTCCTCATCATTCTGGCAGGGAATATCGGAATCCAGGGGCCATGGGGGGTTGGCCAACAAATCACATCCCTGTTCCCTGAACTCCGACACCCCCTGCCAGAATGACGACCCAACCACTTGTCTAACATTTAGAAATCTTGATCCATTGAACCAATCAACCTGAGAACGCGATCGATAAAACTGCCTCCACACCACATCGGACTCAGACGTAATACATCAGGAACACTATCCACCAACGCGTCAAAAGATACGTCGTATCTATTCTTCAGAAAATCGATCGCGCCCATGCCTACCTAGAATAATGAACCAAAACATACCCGGAATCATATCTAGCACAGAGAACCATGAAAATACACAAATCAATCCATTTTTAGTACCATAAAACCAGTAATGACCCCACCCATCACCTTGCTGGATGCAACTATTTGGCTTCCTATTAGACAGATACTAAAGACAGTGGCAATACGTAAATCGACCTATTTTTGATACCATAAAACCAGTATTTCTCTATGTGTCGGATAAATTTCCTAGCAGATAAAAAGATTTACTAGAACTTGGCGTTTCAAAAGCGGGGTAACCGTAATCAACAAGTTATGCTGACTACTCAGCTTCTGTAACTCATTGTTATTAGGGCAAGACTGTACAACCGCATCGCGAAACCCTAAAGTCTAGGAAAATTTAGGTAATCACAATCGCGTGGGCACAGTAGTGTGCTCGGCAGGTTGTCCTCCATCTCCAGTTAGAAAAAGGAATAGCCACGAGAGATAGCCGGGGGAGCGATGAATAGGATCAACAGGAACAAATGAGGCGTAACCATTCAATTTTCCTAAAAAGAACGAGTATCCCGTTGGCCTTCGTGCGACTAGAATGACAACGTTCCTCAAGGACATTGAAACGATTACGATAAAGCGAGGCGGTTAGTTGAATGCGACTAGACGTAACTATTCACTCCCGCCCTTGGCTATGGAGGGGGAATAGTTACCACCAGAAAGAATCGGGCTGTATCCGTGATGCAAGACCTGGAGATACAGACTTACTATCTACCTAACCAAAACTGCCACCGCTCTATCATTCTGGCAAGGAATGCCGGAATGATAGAGCGGTGGCAGTTTTGGTTATTCAAGTGGCGCGCAGAATGTGGCATCAACCACACCATATTGTCAATCTACTTCATCCCTGCCCGAACGCAACGTAAAATCCAATACTCGTAACGTCCTTCCAATACCTCGAAAACTGGCTTTAAGGTATAACGTAAATCCGAGGGCATCGCTCGAAAAGCGGCCTCGATGACAAACAATTCGCTTGGGTCCAAATGAACCACGTCGCTAACAGCCAACTCACCACTTTCGATGGCCTGTTCCAAATGTCCATAGATGGTGCCGATCTTGAGATTTCGCCGGCTAGCGATCTCCTCCGGGACCATTCCTTGGAGAAGTAAACTCAAGGTCATTTCGGCGGTTTCGTTGACTGACCACGCTGGTGGCGGTGCAGGTCGTTGCGGTAATCGTGCGGAATGACCGTAATGTTCAGCGTGAGCATCCAGAACATCAAGAAATGCCTGACCGTAGGATTCCAATTTGCGCACACCAATCCCAGAAATAGCGGCCATCTTCTTTAGATTCATAGGACGATGGTCCAATATCTCCAGAAGGGTAGTATCGTAGAAGATCATGTAGGCCGGTACTCCCTGTTCGTCAGCCAATTCTCTACGCCGGGCCTTGAGTACATCCCATAAGGTTTGATCGGCAGGATTATTAAAGGTTCGAACACTGCCACGAATTGGCCTGGGACTACTGCCCTTGCCTCCAGGAACACGCATATCCTTGGTACTACGGCACGACGGCGGATCAATACGCAGCCGTATCGGTACATCTCCTCGCAACACGGGGCGACTCGCGGGAGTCAATTGCAAGCCTCCATAGCCTTCTACGTCTACAGCCAAAAGACCGCTTGCTACCAATTGGCGGTAGATAGACCGCCATTCGTTTTCATTCAAATCTTTACCGATTCCGTAAGTACTCACCTGATTATGACCAAAGCGCAATACCCGCTCGGTATTTCGTCCCAGCAAAACGTCTACTAAATGGGCGGCACCAAATCGATTACCGGTCCGATAGACACAAGACAGGGCCTTTTGCGCAAGAACGGTACCGTCCCTACTCTGAATTGGCTCCAGGCACGTATCACAATTACCACAAGGTTCCTCCCGCTCCTCACCGAAATAATTCAACAACACCTGACGCCGGCAGACCGTTGTCTCGCAATAACCCAACATTGCCTCTAGCTTGTGTTGTTCGATTCGTTTATGTTCCTCATCCGCCTCCGATTTCGCCAGTATCTGACGGAGCAGAACGACATCACCTAATCCATAGGCCAACCAGGCATCTGCAGGCAAACCATCGCGCCCAGCCCGGCCAGTCTCCTGGTAATAGCCTTCTAAGCTCTTAGGCAAATCCAGGTGAGCGACGAAACGGACATTGGGTTTGTCAATCCCCATCCCAAAGGCAATGGTAGCAACCATAACGACCCCTTCTTCACGCAAAAATCGGTTTTGATTCGTGGTACGTGCCACCGTTTCCATTCCTGCGTGGTAAGACAGAGCCTCCCAACCTCGTGTTCGGAGATAGGCAGCAGTACTTTCTACCGTCTTACGCGATAGGCAATAGACGATTCCTGTTTCTCCCGGATGCTCCTGTTCCACAAATTTAACCAATTGGCTCCGCCCATTCTCCTTTGCGACGACGTGATAACAGATATTTGGACGGTCAAAGCTACCAATAAATTGTTGGGCCTCTTCTAGTTTTAATCGGGCAATAATCTCTCGACGAGTAGGACCATCAGCGGTCGCAGTTAATGCGATTCGCGGCACTGCGGGGAAACGTTCATGGAGAACGGCGAGTTGGACATATTCAGGGCGAAAATCGTGACCCCACTGAGAGACACAATGAGCCTCATCGATCGCAAAAAAGGCAGGGGCAGGATTTAAACGCGCCAAAAGACTCAGGAAACGCTCGGTAAGCAGGCGTTCTGGGGCAATGTAGATTAGATCGAGATCCCTGGCCAGGACTCGATTTTCCACCTGACGAGCCTGGTCAAGAGAGAGACTTGAATTGAGGTAGGCAGCCTTAACACCCCATTGGCGCAACGCCTGTACCTGATCATGCATCAGTGCGATAAGAGGTGAAACCACCACCCCGACTCCCGGTCGAATAATAGCTGGGATCTGATAACAAAGTGATTTACCACCGCCCGTCGGCATCAGCACCAAGGCATCACCTCCTGCCAAGAGCTGATCAATAATGGCTGCCTGCTGACCACGAAAAACATCGTATCCAAATACACGGCGCAACACAGCGAGGGGAGTAAGATCTCCATCACTAATGCTCAAGGCTCTCTCCTGAAGTAGAGGGTCTAGTTACCATAACCAAAGTTACCACCCAGAAAACTGCTGGACCGTCATTCCGGTAATGATTACCGGAATCCAAGACAGAGGAATGTGATCCATCGACCGTGCCCGCCATGGACTTAAATTCCGATATTCCTTACCAGAATGACGGCCGGATTGAATTACAGGCAACATCGGACTATGTGACCATGGATGTTATAACGTATGACAACAATGAGGTGTTGTTCTGGTACTTCAATACCAGCCATTTGGCTAAACGATTACGTAAATAGTAGACACCGCAATAAATACGCCAAGAGTATATAGACCATGATTAATGGGAAGAGGTAAGTAGAACCTAGGTTGCGGAAAGAAGCCCACCTATATTAACCCAAGTTGCTACCTATGCGGTGAGAAACGAAAAAGCCCCTCTCCCCCCGGGAGAGGGGAGAAAAGTGCGCTAGGTAGCAACTTGGGTTATATTAGGATCCGCCATCCTCAGTAAAAATAACTCATCGCGCGGATCCGTTGGACATCATCGAAAATCTATCTGGGTATCGTCGAAAACCTTGACGCCCCTCCCATTTCCTCTAGGGAATTAGGGTGGAGCAAGGCCCAGGATTCTCGAATAATGTCTATTGAATTTTATCTAACCAACGCTTAGGTTAATCAAAGAGGTTGCCGGACCATGTAACAATATGGTAAGAACGTGATATCAACAAGTTAGCAGATGATCTCGCGGGCGGATTGTAGGAATAAAGTCCTCCCCCTAACCTTTAATCATCCCTAGAAACAACACTAATGACACTTTGACCCATTAAGATTTAACTCCTGGCCGTGTCCTCACGATCATCTTTTATTCCGAGTCGTTCCACACTCGGTGGCAGACCTTTATGTTTCCCAGATGATCCATCTTGTATCTTACAAGATTGACGGCAATGGGCTAATGAACTTCGCAGAGGATCCTGAAATGTTGCTATCCGCGAAAAACTTTCCGACTGGCTCAGAGAATGAGCAACAGGCATTGCAGACCAAGCTCGAAACTATCCTTAGAAACGAGGTCGGAAGCGATCTATTCGCCACGCTGGGAACCTGGCGACGTATCCTTTCCGACAACCAGCAACGTGCCAAATGGGACGAGATCTCCGACCAACTCACAACGTTGTTTAAATGTGGCAAGAGTATACCACTCGACGGTCCGATGATCGGTGTCACCATGTCGCTACGAGATACTGATTATTTGTACGATGTAGCGGCACTCTTTGAAAATAATCGCTCTGCGCTGGCCCACCTGGAGATAATGGCCACGGCTTGGAATGCAACGTTTGGTCCTACTGGATTATGGATGGGAAAAACCTTTGAACCCATTGACGTAGGGGCCTATAACGAAATCTGCGACCACTATCCCCCCGCAGTAGCAGCCTTTGATCCGAGCACCGCCCGCATCGGTCGTAATTTTTTCCGGGAACCCACCCATCCCGATTTCCTCCAGAAACTTGGGGTGCCGGTACTCACCGATTTCTGGAAACTTTTAGACCGTCCCACTTCCACTACGGTTGACGGTTTTAAAGGCGAGTTGCTTGCGAGTAATCTCAGGAAAGAAGAGGCGATTCCCTACACGAAGACCGGAGGATACTTTCTATCTGCACTAGGTAGCTCAGTGGTCCCGGAAATGAATGGCAAGGCCGTGTATCAATTAAACTATCGCTGGCCGACATTATCTCCGACCTTCCCTATGACGCGATTGGTAGACGAGATTGTCCAGATTGGTGAGGGTGTCTATCTCGGCCAGCTAGTAATGGCCTCCCGCCATTATAGCCTTGGAACTATAAATATCTCCCTGTTCGGCGAAAACATTACCGATATTGAATTCGGGACGCCCTACCGCCCCGGTCATTCGTCAATATTCGAGGACATTAAGAATGGCATCATGAATATCGTAACCGGCAGAGATACGGACAGCGGCCCTGATTACGGATACCAGAGTAACGGATTCTTCTTAATGGTCGATACCCATCTCGCCACCCAGGCCTACGGTGATGATGCTTTCCCATTCCTACGTCCCCGCCCTGGTGAGATTGGTTTTCGTGAACTCGGTTACAATTCACGGATCGACGCCGCCGTAACGAATTGGTCGGAGGATTGGCACAAGGATGAGGAATTGCGACGGAAATTCACCACATTTACTCTAGAGCCTTCCACCAACCCCAATGATGGCGATGTCACCAAATATCGCCAAGAAGGTGAGTCCATTCTCCAAATGCTGGCCAGGTTGCAGAAGGAGAGCAGTGCGGCCTCTAGCCACGATGATCGTATCGTACATTTAGAAAAATTCCACCAACTGTTTCGGGCCGGTATCGCCCCGCGTATTGTTGATGGTCGATTTCAAGGCCAGGGGCGGGGCTACAATACCCGTTTCGATGCCCCCGAACCCGTCGAATGGTACGGCCAACCCGAACCAACTAAGAACTTCGACTATTACCACGGGGCAACGCTCAATCTTCATTTTGGCATGGCCGATACCCTCCTACAGCATTCATCCACGCCTAGTAGTTTCTCATTCAACCACGTGGCAAACCTGTTGGACGAAGATAAACGCGGCCCCAATGTATTAAACGAGGTATGGGCTCATATCGGTCGTTTTATCTTCCCATGGGCAGGAAAGTCATTCTAAGCAATATCAGGACGCAAACTCAGCATGATGCTGGATGAAAGCCCTGACCTTGCTCAACGCTACCCAGACCGAATCCATGAATTAAAATCCCATCCGGCGAGCCTACCTCATTACAACCTGGTGGTAAAGAATGCCCGACACCACTGGCCAACCCCAGGAAAGTATGCGGATCATCTCGCGGTGGTGTTCCAGACCTGGATATGGCCAGTACTAACCTGCGCGTTGGTTAGGGGACTCCAGCTAAATAGCATATTGGACGG
>CAUYTY010000243.1 GCA_963575655.1 Gammaproteobacteria bacterium
TTATAGAATGTTTTTGTCGTAGCGTAGGTTAGGTCAACGTAAGGCACCACCAGAAACTGCTTAGGCGAAGAAAAGTATCAATGAGTTACGTTTTTCATTGATGGACATTATCCGAAACCCATCACTCCCCTCTCCCTTTGGGAGAGGGGTCGTGGGTGAGGGTGGTAACCAACTGAGTCCTAATTCCCGTCACTCTCATCTCTGTCCCTCTACCAGGAGGAGAGGGAAGGCTTCGTGTAATGTCTAGTATTCCTATTCTTCCGCCTGTTTCATTGCTTGATTCACAATAGTGTAACCCACGCTAAAATATTCGCCTACCCGAATTAAAGTGATAGGATTATAGATGCAAAAGGTAAAATCTGACCTCAACTATTTCTTGCCTGTCACATCATCTCGTAGATACACCGGTAATGCCTGCTCTGCTGATATTCCCCGTCCTGCGGCAAGTTCGACTACACCTAAACGGGCTACGTCTCTTGCGTGGGGATAGAGCGATTCCGACAGGACCGTAATCTCGTATTCGGCTAGAGATTGAGCAAGGGCAACGCCATAAGTACGCCAACCACTGCCCGCGACCGCCCATATTCCCCCGCCTTCGGGCAAGGTGACCCGTTCTGGCCGACATACCCTAGCCATCGCTACTTCTCTCACCATGAAATCGGGGGCGCGTCGAAAGGCGCTGTAATAGACCTCTCCCATCCGTGCGTCCTGAACCGCTACTATCCATTCCGCCATTTCTCCTTCTGTAGAAGAAATCGCGGGATTGAGGGGAAGCCTTACCCCTTGCGCCAGGGCTGCCAAGGAGGAAATCGGAACTACCGGCAATTCCGCAGAAAACGCTAGACCTTGGATGACCCCCGCAGCAATACGTAACCCGGTAAAAGCTCCTGGACCGCAACCAAAAGCAAGGCCATCTAACTCCCCAAGACGTAATCCCCCTTCAAGTAATAATGACTCGACCATGGATAATATCAGCATTCCGTGATTACGCGGAGCGATCTCGAAGCGCTCACGTAATTCTCCCGCTATCCACAAGGCGCAGGAACAGGCATCTGTGGAAGTTTCAATGGCGAGTAGTTTCATCTCAAAACTTTCCCAATCCTAACGGATCATTCGGGTCTACATTGTCCATGAATGGTCGACAACGGTCAGAGTGTGTTACTTGATAAATGCAGCCCATCCAGTTTCCTACTACCGCCTCGGCGGTGTCATGCCAGGTATTATCCAAACGCTGATTCACTAAATGTTCGGGGAATTCTGGGGGCGGATTCCCACGTGTGCGCGCCAATTCTACCCGTTGATGGTATTCCTCAAGAATGGTTCGCTCGCGAAGACTGAAATAATGTTCCGGAAATGGCGGATGATTCGAAATCTGACCATTGGCATAGAGTGCTACATCACGCTTATATTCCTTGAGCAATGAGATGGTGTCATATTCTGGATGTCCCTGGAAAAATACCATGCGCAGTTGATCCTTACTCACGGCCAGATGTACCCCCGCCTCCTCGCTCTCTGCCAAGATACGTATCCCCGCAGCCTCAAACTGTTCTCGGGAGATTCCGTTCCAGCGGGAATGAGGGACATCAAAACGAGTGTTGATATCTTTGACCAGTGGATGATGCATATCCACAACTCGATGGGAATACACCCCCCAACGTTTATGCGGCATCGCCACGCGATGCTGGCCATAGAGAAATTGGAGTACGGCGTGGGTGGTCAGACAAGAACAGAGGGTCGAGGTGACTGATTCAAGTGCCCAACCAATAATCGTAATCAGCGGCTCCCAGAAGGACTCCTGCGACAAGTCGGTATGGGTAACATTGGCCCCGCTAATAATCAATGCATCCAAGCCCTCTTCGCGTACCTTCTCAAAGGGTTCGTAGTAACGGGCAATATGCTCCTGGGCCGCCCCGCCGCGTGGGAGGGTGTCTAGGGTAAAGGGATGGACATAGAATTGGGCAATGGGGTTGCTTTCTCCCACGAGCCGGAAAAATTGACGCTCTGTCGCCTCTAGGGCGGCATCAGGCATCATGTTACACAATCCAATGTGCAGTTCCCGAATATCCTGTTGGACGGCCCGCGACGCTGGTAGGATATTAACACCCTCCTGGCGCAGGCGCTCGAAACTCGGTAGACCATTGTGGGCAACCAAGGGCATAGGAGGTCTCCATAAATATTAGTAACCGCTCTTTCTCTTATTAAGAAATTACGGACGGTTACTCGGTGGTGAGCGCGGTAATAAAGGGTAGGGATCGCAAGATATTTGTCCCTGTTTTCTTTGTTAACCAGAATTGCTACCCACGGATCAATTCAATCGTCATTTCGGTAATTCATGCCGGAATGATAATCTAATGGCCTAGGGGGAGCGGTCTGAGTTATTCTGTTACCGTCTGGCGGGCAATGGCGTTTTCCACCAATGTCATGAAGTCGGCCTCATTGCGAACTGCTCCTACTTCATGGGAGGTAACGGTATAGCCGAGGGGGTTAGCAATTGCCTCATAGCGTGGTAACCGGGCGTGGAATAGTCGTGGAAAGATCCAACGGGTAAATTCGTCTGGATCGATCTCTGCGGCATATTCCAAATTGCGCTCGCTAAGGTATATCGGCAGGTGTTCGTCGAGAAAAGCCGGACGATAATAGAGGGGTTTCGGATCGGATTGAGCGCGGTAGATGAGGGCCTGCTCTTCGTCAGGTGTGGTGACCTTGATGTAGAGGATTAGGGTGTGTTGGGCGAGTAGCTCGATGATCTCAGGTGCCTCTAACTCGCACAGGGAGCCACCCACATCGTTGACGAAGTGTTGGTAGCCGTAGACCTCCTGGGCCTTGCGGACGAAGGTCGGGACATCGTGCATGGCCGCGATCTCGGCTTGGCGGTACATTGCCTGGCGACGCACGAACTCTGCAAGGCTCAACCCTCCCCGTTCTGGGTTGCCAAGCTTGCCGACAAAGGACAATACTGGCCCCAGGTCGTCAACCTGGATGTTGTTGCGGATAGAAATCCAATCCTTGCGCAGCAGGTCGCGCAGGAAGGGCACCTGCATGGCTTGTTGCTTGATGAGGTCGAGGATGTCCTCATCTAGGTAGCGGGAACCGATCCGGTAGTCCCCTGAATAGTGAAACCAATCATGGCGACGCAGGGTGGCAGACAGGCGCGTCTTGCCCACCCCGGACATGCCGAGAAGCGTAACTTTCTTGTTTTTCCAAGCACGGAATTCCGGGACGGTAAATTTCACGGTAGAGGGTCCTGCTATTTAAGGAGATTTCGGGAGTAAACCGCGCACTTGCGATAGGCTATATCGTAACCGTTTCGTCCTCCCTACCTCCATGCCCGTCCACTCCGATATTCCTTCTTCACGCCCTGGTGATATCCCGGACGCTGGCTCTGGTGGTATCACTCGTCGCTACCTTGCCCCCTCAGTACCAGTTACCCGCGTCTATCCCGGGGAAGAGGTAACGGCCCGCTATTCGCCCAAGGTCACGCTCCCGTTCCCCGAAGATGTTGTGGCTTCACCCAACAATCCGGGTGGTTTGAGTGGGGTGCTGGTAGCAGATCGCTATCGAGTGCTGGAAGGGCCACTGGGAGGTGTCACTGGTGAGGCGGAAGTCTTCCTCTGTCGTGATGAACACACTGCGACCGAAGTGGCGGTAAAGATCTATCGCTACCAGGCTCACTCCAAGGAGGAGGTTATCCGCCAGCTTCGGGGGGTACACCATCCCCATGTTTTGTGTCTACTGACTGTGGGCCAGTGGGGGGGGGCGCTTCTACGAGGTGGCGGAGTATTGTGCTGGCGGGACCTTGGCCGACGTTATACCGGTATCCGAGGAAGAGCTACGGCGCCATTTGTCGGGAGTGCTGGAGGGATTGGAATACTGTCACCGTCAGGGCATCGTCCACCGCGACATCAAACCTACCAATCTATTCTTCCGCGATGTAGCACGGCGGGAGCTGCTAATCGGCGATTTTGGCATCAGTTCCTATCTGGACCTGGGCGATGTGGTACGAGTTACCACCTCTGCCGACCGCTTGACTCTGGACTTCGCCGCCCCTGAGCTGATCGACCGTCACGAGATTGGTCCCAAAGGTGATTACTACGCCCTGGGTATTACCCTGCTCTATGCCCTGCTTGGCCATTCGCCGTTCCAAGGTCGTTCGCCCAACGACATTCTGGTTGCCCACCTGCGTGGCCGACTCTCCCTACCGGTGGGATTGTCTCCGACCTTGACCCATCTAGCACGTGGCCTTACCACCTCAGACCCGGAGCTACGTTGGGGTTATGGGGAGGTCCAGGCCTGGCTGCGTGGGGAAGAACCACTTCTTGCACCAATGGTACTGGAGGATGTAACAGGACGACCCTATCCAGGTTGGCCTGCCGCCCACACCTTCCGAGAATTGGCTGCCGCCCTGGATCTTTTCGACGCTGCCCACCATTTGGCACGGGGGGATATCCGTCGCTGGGTTTTTGACCGTGGCAATGCTGCACTCGCTGACCGTATCGAGCACCTAGAGCAGGAATATGCGGCACGTCCCGAGCGTGCCCTGGCACGGTTGCGTTATCTACTCGACCCAGAGGCCCCGCTGGTGCTTAGTTCTGCAACCCCGGCCAAGAAGGGAGATAAGGGCGCTACGGCGAGTGTTTGGCAGGCCCGTAATCTGCGCGAATTGGCGGCGTTATTAGCACAAGAGGACAACCAGGAGCTCCAGGACGCCATAGAACGGAATTTCTCCGATGGTGTCGTGGAGGCTTGGGTGGAGGCCGGGCGGAAGGCGGGCGAACGTACCTCAAACCTTTTAGAACGACTGTGGGTGTTGCGTCGGCGGTTGGGCCGTAGCGCTCCACGAGGACTCATTGCCTTTGCCCTACTGCGAACCTTGGACCCGGCGCGTGGCCTGAAAGTGGGTGGGGTACGAGTTGACCGACCGGGAGGATTTTGTACTTTGGTGGCACGCTTAGGAGTGAGCGAGGCTTGCGCAGCCTGTGCCAGCCCACTCTATGATGGACGCTACGAGGAGTGGTTACGCGCGGCGTCGCCTCCAGGTTGGGAGCAGGAGATCGATTTCGTTCAAGATCTGCGTTATCGCTACGGATTGACGCCGACCATTGGAGCGCGCTACCTGTTTTGGCATCACTGCCCAACCCTGCCTTTTTCCTTTCGTGGGGTGGTAGTGATTAAACCGGTAGCCTTGGCCCGACTGATCGACCGTTCCCACGACGACACCCAGATCGGGCGCACCTTACTCGAAGAGGGTTGGATCCGTGCCTGGTTGGTGGGGTCGGGGCGCTTGCCTGACTCCTCGGCGTTGGATCAGGCCCTGCTTGCCCCGGACCAACCCTGGGAGGCCAAGCTCGAGGAGGTGTTACACCTCCTCGACCCCTCTCTACCCCTCCCACAACCTGTTGTGGAGCCTCATGGCATTAATTTCGGGGTACTCTCCCCAGGTATAGTGCGCACCCGGACCTGTACGTTGCGTAACGTTGGGCGTGGCTACCTCTATGGCATCGTTCGATTGGCTGATCTTGGGGTGGGGCTAACCTTGGATCACTACACTTTCTACGGTAACTCAGCAAAATTGGTGTTGACCCTAGATCTACACGAGGCAAGTGCAGGTACTCACCGCACGACAATGACCCTGGATAGCAATGGTGGGTCGTTGATAGTGCCGGTTACCTGGTTTATCCGCCAAGAAGAGGAGGATTGGCGGCAACGCTGGCAACGGTTGGTGGATGGATTTTTAGAATGAGCGAGATATTAGATTTCCTCCTTTTTCCGATGACACTAGACGAAAAATCCGTCGCAGGCCTCCAAATTCGTTGGTTAGACTACGCTAATTTGCTATTTTGCTACAAAAAATGCTTCGTTTTGGGTGAACAGCCAGTACCGCGCCTCAACACCGTTGCCAAAAGGATCAGGTGACAACCTCTCGATAACTCTGAGATAATTACACGACGAAGGGGAAAGGTTGTGTGAACGATGGTTTTTATGTGCGCTGAATTTGATGTCTTTGGCCCTACCAAAAATTTATCTCTCAGCTTGTACTTACATTCTCTTTTTCCTCTTGCCCCGGTAGCTCAGTTGGATAGAGCATCCCCCTCCTAAGGGGAAGGTCAGCCGTTCAAATCGGCTCCGGGGCACAAATAATCAATCATTTACAAAAGAATCCCGATGAAAAATCGAAATTCCCCGGGACCGTCTTTGGGCAAGAAGTGATTGAACCTTCGCAGGTATACCTACCTTGAAAAAACGTGAGAGATATTCCTGGTTCTTGGTGTCGTGACATTGGGGCCAGGAGTGATTTTGGTCGCTGCTAAGAAGAGCAAAAGATATGCGTAGTCGAGTAATTATTCTTATCTTATCGTACTCATTGGTTGCATTGTCTCAAGAGTGTCCGTCGCCCGACATTCCATTATCTACTCCCACCAGCCATTTTGTTGATCATGGTGATGGTACAGTAACCGATGTTACTACGGGTTTAATGTGGAAGCGCTGTGTTGAATCGATGGTTTGGAATGGAAATGGTTGTAGTGGTCACGAAGCCCATTTCACCTGGGGGGGGGCCTTGGAGCGGGTAGCCGCAATTAATGGGGGGAGTGGTTATGCCGGTCACACCGATTGGCGCCTTCCGAGTATTAATGATTTGGGGGCAATCGTTGAACGGCAGTGTAGCGAACCCTCTATTAATGTAGAAATTTTCCCAGACGCATCTACATCCTATTTTTGGACGAGTTCCCAGGTAGTGGGTAGTTCAGTGGGCGCGTGGTACATCTCCTTTGCGAGTGGGCATTATGGTTGGCACTATCGATTTGAAGACCATGCCATTCGATTGGTACGTGGGGTAAAGTAACTTTGTTATTTGGAGCCACATTCGCAAAGCGGTCATACGGTCCAGGAGTTGGCAATCTCTCGCTAATTAGCCCACTTTCCTCACTTTGGAAGCAAGAAGATTGCGATTTCTGGCATTGCCACTGTATTGGTATGTACCTTTGGGGCTGGGTGGTGTGCCCAGGAATATCACGTTTGTTTTCTGTCTATTCGCTGTTATTACCTCCGAATAGGTAACGATTAGGTGAGAATGTGAATATACCGCCAAATTACTGAGAATAATACCAAGATTTGCACCGCTTCCGGGTTTATGATTTTACGAGTGATTTATGGTCATTGGCTAGAGGGGATGATCAACCGTGCAAAGATACACAAGAATGTTTATGTTGGCGCTGTTGGATATCGTGCTGATCAATACGTCATTGATCGTCGCGTTGTTGCTGCGGCATGAATTTATCGCCCAGGAGAAATTCTGGCAGTTTTTCACGCACACGGCGATTGCGTTAACGCTATTTGAGTTATTTTTTATCTATGTCTTTGGTTTGTATAGGAGTCTACTGAAATATGCGGGAGAGGAAGATCTCATCAAGATAGTTGTGGCGGTAATCGGTGGGGCACTTTCTGCGTATGCCTTTAATAGTCTGTTTGGGATGAATTTCCCAGTCTCGGTGCATATTATTTTTGGCCTGCTAACTATTGTGCTGATTGGGTTCAGTAGGCTTTCCTATCGCGTGGTGAAAAGAATCTTTTGGCAGATCAATACTCCTAGGAATTTTGTTACCAGGGTATTAGTCATTGGTGCGGGTGATGCTGGCTCAATGTTGATAAGAGAATTGAAGAATAACTATTATACAAAGTACATGCCGGTTGCGGTTCTCGATGATGATAAATGGAAGTGGAATACCAGTATTAACGGGGTTCCGGTAAAGGGAAAGATTGACGACCTCCCTCATTTCTGCAAGCAGGAGAACATTGACGAGATTATTATTGCAATCCCGTCAGCATCGAAGAAACGGGTGACGGAGATCGTTAAGCTGACCCATGGTACCGGTTGTAAACTCAAAACGTTGCCCGGCCTCTATGACATTATTGATGATAAAGTGGCAATCAAGAATATTAGGGATGTCAGCATCGAGGATCTACTCGGACGTGAGGAGAATCAGTTAAACACTGCTGAGATCGCGAGTTACTTGAAAAATGAGACGGTTTTAGTAACGGGCGGAGGTGGTTCTATCGGCTCTGAGCTATGCCGCCAGATTGCCAAGTTTCACCCGAAGAAGTTAATTGTTCTTGATATTTACGAGAACACTGCCTACGACCTGCAGAATGAATTGGTGCACACCTATAAGAAACTCAGCCTGGAAGTAGTTATTGCCTCGATTCGTGATATTGATAGATTGCGCGAGGTATTCAGGATATATCGGCCCGGCGTGGTTTTTCATGCCGCCGCACATAAGCATGTGCCGCTAATGGAGAATAATCCATCGGAGGCAGTGAAGAACAATGTATTCGGGACACTCAATACGGTTAGATGTGCCGATGAGTTTAAGGTTAAGAAATTTGTGCTCATCTCGACGGACAAGGCGGTTAATCCGACGAATATCATGGGGGCCACCAAGAGAATCGCGGAAACAATTATCCAGTCGATTGATAAGGTGAGTCAGACGGAATTTGTGGCGGTTCGTTTTGGCAACGTTCTGGGCAGCAATGGCAGTGTGATTCCTCTCTTCAAGAGACAGATTGCACGCGGTGGACCCGTAACAGTAACTCATCCTGACATCACTAGATTTTTTATGACCATCCAGGAAGCCTCACGCTTGGTTATTCAGGCTGGGGCGATGGCAAAGGGCGGGGAGATTTTTGTACTGGATATGGGCGAACCGGTGAAAATCATTAACCTTGCCCGAGATTTGATTAGACTCTCGGGATTCGAACCCGACGAAGATATCAAAATTGAGTTTATCGGCCTCAAGCCTGGAGAGAAACTCTATGAGGAATTGCTCCTAGAAGAAGAGGGACTGTTAGCCACAAGGCATCAGGGTATCCATGTTGCACCGCCATCCAATGAAAGTTTCAATGATGTTCTAAAGCGAATAGAAATCCTGAAAGGGAATTTTCGAGATGCTGATGATGTCAGGATCAAGATGTCGAAAGTAGTTCCAACTTATAAATACAAACCGAACAAAGCTGCCATTGCTGCTGCGAGTAGTGATTAATTAGGGTTGGGGTTGACTAATACTTGTTGCACCTCTTCATTATTCCGCTATTTCCCACTGAAATGATGGAGGGGGCAATGAGTGTTATCTGAAATGCCCACCGAATTGGTTTATAACGGTTGTAGGATAAGCCTCGTTGTTGTAATCCAAGTTGTTACGTAAGCGTTCACGCTCCTAGGAACGCGGGCGTTTCGCCCGCCCTTGTGGCGACCAAGGTGGTCGCGTTCTCAGGGGAGATCGAAACGGTTACTTCAAATGTTAGTAACAACCTCGCTCGTTTTCCTCCTCATCTTCTGCGCTATTTGACTAAATGCCAGGTAAATCACTGGCGTAGTAAATAGCGTCAGCACCTGACTTACGAGTAGCCCCCCCACCAGGGTAATTCCCAACGGTCGGCGTAATTCCGATCCCATGCCAGTATCGAGCATCAGTGGTAGTGCTGCGAACAGCGCGGCCATGGTGGTCATTAGGATGGGCCGGAAACGGAGTAAACTCGCCTGGTAGATTGCCTCGCGTGGAGATTTTCCAGCCTGACGTTCGGCATCGATGGCAAAATCAATCATCAGGATACCGTTCTTCTTAACAATACCAATGAGCAAAATAATGCCGATAATGGCGATTACGTCCAGATCGGCACCCGAGATCTTAAGCGCAAGTAATGCCCCAACCCCAGCCGAGGGTAGTGTCGAAAGGATTGTCACCGGGTGAATATAACTTTCGTAGAGTACCCCGAGCACAATGTACATGGTGACGATCGCCGCCAGAATGAGCAGTAGCGTATTGGTTAGTGAGGATTGAAAGGCTGCTGTTGCTCCCTGGAAATTGAGACGCATGTTAGGGGGCAAGTCCAATTCACGAGTAACCGTCTGAATGGCAGTGACTGCCTCCCCCAGGGAATGCCCTGGTGCAAGGTCAAAAGAAAAAGTGACGGTCGGGAATTGTCCGAGATGATGAATAGCGAGCGGGGCATTACGCTCTTCGATGTGAGCCACGCTTGACAAGCGTATCTGTTTTCCATTGGTCCCGGTTACGTAAAGATCCTCTAAAGCGGCCAAGCCACGTTGTTGCCAGGCAGAATCAGCCTCCAGCACTACCCGATATTGGTTAGATTGCGTAAATACTGTTGAGATCAAGCGCTGACCAAAGGCGTCGTAGAGGGCGTTGTCGATAGCGGCGGCGGTGACCCCAAGTCGACCTGCCGTGTCACGATCAATAGCGACGAAGGCCTGAAGGCCACGCTCTTGAAGGTCATTGGCAACATTGGCGAGGAGAGGTACCTGTTGTAATCGTTCGAGGAGTCGGGGTGTCCAAGTGTCGATAGTAATTGAGTCTGGTGATTCGAGGGTGAATTGATATTGGGTACGGCTCACCCGATTATCGATAGTTACGTCTTGAACCGGTTGTAGGTAGAGGGAAATTCCCGGAACGGCTGTCGCCTCGTCTTGTAATCGCAGAATTACTGCGCGTGCATTTTCCTGGCGTTCGCTGAGCGGTTTGAGAGTAATAAGCATTCGTCCAGTATTGAGGGCAGCATTGGTACCGTCTACCCCGATTAAAGACGCAACGCTTTCCACCGCTGGGTCACGGCCAACTACTTCTGCGAGGGCCTTTTGATACTCGGCCATAACGGCAGAAGAGACCGCTGACGAAGCCTCGGAGAAACCTTGAAGGGTGCCAGTGTCCTGAATTGGCAGAAAGCCTTTGGGGACTATCCAATACAATGCCACGCTGCATGTCAATGTGACTATGGCGACCACCAAAGTCGCGCCCTGGTGATCGAGGACCCAATTTAGGACACGTCCATAACCCGCAACCATGGTATCGAAGATATATCCACCCACTTGAGAAAAACGGTTGGTTGTGGCGGCAGTGGGGTGGCGCAAAAGTCGAGCGCACATCATTGGGGTCAGAGTCAAGGAGACTACGGCAGAGATTAGGATCGACACCGCCAAAGTAATGGCAAACTCCCGGAATAATCGACCTACTACATCGCCCATAAATAAGAGCGGAATAAGCACTGCGACTAGCGAAAAGGTTAGGGAAATGATGGTGAATCCGATCTGTCCGGCACCGTCGAGCGCCGCCTGCCGTGGAGAAGCGCCTTGTTCGATATGACGGGTAATGTTCTCGACCATCACGATGGCGTCATCCACCACAAAGCCGGTACCAATAGTTAACGCCATGAGCGTTAGATTGTTAATACTGAAGCCGGCGAGATATAAAGCGGAAAAGGTGCCCACCAGTGATACCGGTACGGCCACGGCCGGGATTACGGTGGCGGAGAGATTGCGCAGGAACAGGAAGATCACCGCTACTACCAGGGCCACAGCGATCAACAGCGCGTGTTGTACGTCGTTCACCGAGGCGCGGATGGTTACGGTGCGGTCGGTGAGTAGGCGTAGGTTGATGTCGCCGGGTAGGGCGGTACCTAGTTGGGGGAGCAGGGATTTGACTCGGTCTACCACCTCGATGACGTTGGCCCCAGGCTGACGTTGAACGTTTACCAAGAGGGCAGGGGTAGTATCGGCCCAGGCCTTGATATGTACGTTCTCGGCATCTTCTACCACTGTTGCGATCTCGCCGAGTCGTAGTGGTGCATCATTTCGATAGGCAACGATTAGGCGTCGGTAGTCATCAGCGGAATGAAGTTGGTCGTTGGCGTCGATGGTCGACGCTTGGGTAGGGCCGTCGAATCCACCCTTGGATTGGTTGACGTTGGCGTTGGCGATGGCAGTGCGTAGGTCTTCGAGGCCCAACCCGGTTGCGGCCAGGGCGGGGGGATTCACCTGGATACGCACCGCTGGACGTTGCCCACCGCTTACACTGACCAGTCCTACCCCTGGGAGTTGGGCTATACGTTGGGCGACGCGGGTATCCACCAGATCCTGAACCTTGGCCAGGGGAAGAGTGGCGGAGGTGATGGCGAGTGTCAGAATTGGGGCATCCGCCGGATTGACCTTGTTGTAGATGGGGGGGGCTGGTAGGTCGGTGGGCAAAAAGGTGGCAGCGGCGTTAATAGCGGCCTGGACCCCTTGCTCCGCGACATCCAACGCCAATGCTAGGTTGAACTGAAGAGTGATTACTGATGCCCCTCCCGAACTGGTTGAAGACATCTGATTGAGTCCTGGTATCTGACCGAATTGACGTTCCAGGGCAGCGGTGATGGAGGAGGTCATCACCTCGGGGCTGGCGCCGGGATAGAGGGTGACCACCTGTATTGTCGGGTAGTCCACCTGAGGCAGTGCGGAGAGCGGCAACAGCCGGTAGGCCACCGTTCCCACCAGGACAAGGGCGAACGTCAGCAACACTGTAGCGACCGGACGGAGAATGAATAGGCGCGAAGGATTCATATTGATATTCGATAGTCTGTTAGTCGTCAGCTTCACCTATGCGCTGGTAGAAATCTCTCCGCTAATTAACCCAAGTTGTTACCTATGCGGTGAGAAAAGAAAAAGCTCTTCTCCCCCGGGAGAGGGGAGAAAAGCGTGCTAGATAGCAACTTGGGTTAATTATGAGTATTCGCATGCACTTTGGAAGAACTCGCTGCTTTGTTTTATTCGGGCCTTGAGTTCATGCGTGATATTCTCAAAACGTGCGCCATAATGGTGGGCACCATTAAGTGATTGATACCAGACTATTGTCGCGTCTACCTCATATCCGGGGCTTTGCTGGTACTGTTCGAAGGTCTCCATGGGGAGCTTGATGCTTAATCGTATTCTATCCTTTTGAGTTACCGGAAGTTTTTTGGCCGATTTGAGGTGTAATCCGGTCATGCTAAAGTCAATCGCCAGTAATTCAATGGAGTCCTTCCCGTTCATCATACCGACTAAGAGAGTGCGCTCAACGCGGGGAGCATCGCGGTTTTCCTTCATATTTCGGACGGGGAGCTCTTGTGCGAAATTGAAATAGGAAACATGTTGCATCACCATCTCTGCTTCTCGATAAAGCTCATCACCAATTTCCTGAGTGATATCAACACGGGAGGAAATCTTTGATAAAGCATTGAACAGGGAATCAAGGCTAATACACAGGGTCTCAATCTCGTTCATCTGTTCGCGAGTTGCATTGGTGATGTCGAGATTTCCCTGGGCGTTTTGTTCCCCATAATTCACCATTCTTTCAATTGCTTGTCCGGTTTTCTCGGATTTAAGGCTTGAATTGTGGGCACTTTCTGATACTCCATGCAATGTATCGTGCGCCTGGGTGATTTTAGCGGTTAAGGACGAGACGATATCAGTGATTTCCTGAGTGGCATCCGAGGTAAGGTTGGCAAGCTTGCGGACCTCGCCCGCTACTACGGCGAAACCCCGCCCCGTTTCACCGGCACGGGCTGCCTCAATCGCGGCGTTGAGCGATAGAAGATTGGTCTGGGCGGCAATGGAAGCGATGCTGTCGATAATGTGGTTAATCTGTTCGGCGGATTCACTGAGCTGTCGCATGTTTATTTCCGCCGCGTTGATATGGGACATGGTCTTCGTCATATCCACAATGTTTTCTTGCACCGTCTTCAATCCGGCCGCGCCTTGAATTCGCGATTCATTGATTCGAAGCGTTGCCTGATCAATCAGCTCGACTACTCGAGCTGATACGTGTTGAACACGTTTACTTTTATGGTGAACATCTTGCATATCTTTTTGGATTAGGTGATTCGAGTCTTCAATCTGACTCGACATGGTTTTCATTTGAAAGGCGGATTGCGCGATTTTTTTGCTTATGCCACTAATATTGCGCACAACCTCGGTCAACTGAAGAACCATGAGTTGGAATGAACCAAGCAGGCTGCCAGAATGAAAATCCCGTTGGTTAGTATCAATTCGAACCTGAAGGTCGCCCTTTGCCACGTCATGCACCAATTGCGTGACAATTGTCGGCTCGGCACCAAGTTGTCGCGTGATACGTCGCGCGAGTCGTATTGCTAGCAGAATCGCACTAAACACCGCGATAGTCAGTAATATCAACCCAAATCGTTTCGTTTCATTCGATCTTTTTTGGGTCTCATTGATAGTGTCCCAAACTTGGCGTTGTTGCGTGGTTAAGAGTTCCGCCATTTTTTGATCAATAACGACAAAAAGTTTGTCCGCCGATTTCATCAAACCAGCGCCACTTGCTACGTCGGATTGCCCAAGATCGAGCGCCTGGCTGATACGTTTGTGATATTGAGTAAGCATCCCTTTCAATTCTACTAATATCTCTCTCGAATTGTCGCCACTATCCAGGAGGCTGATTACTTCATCCAAATCCGCCTTAGCGAATCCGATCTGATCGTCGATGGCTTTGGACTCCTTGGGGATATCGGTATCTTGATATTGACCAAGCCAAGAGATAAGACGATAGGCAGTCGAGTTGGCTTGCACTAATAAACCACGACCCTCCTCAAGCGCGATGAGATGTCTTAGATCACGCCTACCAAAGTTTTCTATGTTGCCTTGGAGAATTCGGATAGCAGTCCAAGCCAAGGAGGCAAGTAGGACCATCATGGCCACCGCCACCAAGGGAGGTATCATAAGTTGGAGACGCAGTTTCATTTTTATGATTCGCCAAATTATTTATATTAGATGTTCGCCATCAATGGGAATCATGATTCTTAATCATCGATGGCGACCTTCAATTAACTCAAGTTGCTATCTATGCGGTGAGAAACCAGAAAGCCACTCTCCCTCTAGGATAGGGAAGAAAAACACGCAAGGTTAGTCTACCCTCCCAGTTGGAAACCCTGAGTAGAATTACGCAATTCTTCGATAATTTTCCCTAGGTTGGTAGCCTGAGTGGCAACTTCCCGAGCCACGGTACCGATTTCGTCGGAGATAGTGGATGTTTTGGTGATCCCGTCCTTGACATCAACTGCTGCGGCAGATTGCTGAGTAACCGCAGAGGCGATATGGACCGATTGATCACGCGCCTGTTGGACGGTAGCGACAATGTGAGTCAGGGCGTTGCCCACCTCGCCAATTAGATCAGTGGCGCGAATCACTTCTTTGGCGGACTCGCTCATAGACAGAGAAGTTTTTTCCGCTTCAGTCTGAACCGCTCCGATTTTCTGAGATACTTCCGTAGTAGCGCTGATAGTACGCTCGGCTAAGCGGCGTACTTCTTCCGCCACTACAGCGAAACCTCGGCCTTGTTCTCCCGCACGCGCTGCCTCGATAGCGGCATTGAGGGCCAAGAGGTTGGTCTGATCGGCGATTCCCTTGATCACAATTACGATGTTACCAATCTCACCGACTCGACTGTTGAGTTGAGTTACCATGTTGGCCAGTTCTTGAGTAGCGGTATTGAGGTGGTTGATTGAGTCCACTGCTCGTACTGCTACTTCTTTTCCTTGGGAAGCAATAGTCATGGCCTCCACTGAAATCTCCGAGGCTGCCAAAGCGTTCTCGGCAATATCAGCAATGGTGTGGGTCATTTGAGTGGCCGCAGAGACGATTTGTCGGGCATGGGCCGCTTGATCGCGGGTGCCTTCGGCGGTAGCCTCGGCCCGGTTTTCAAGAATATCGACCACTCGACAGCTAGTCTCCGCCGAGTGCAAGATCTGACGAATCATGTTTACCAGGTTTGACAGCATTTCATTCATAGCCGTGGCGAGCAAACCCACTTCATCGTGTGAATCCTCCTCGATTCTGAACGCCAGATTCCCGTGGGCTACTCGCCGGGTGGCTTCCACCAAACGCTGCAACGGACGCACAATACTGCGGGCGATGACGTAACCAAAGGCGAGACCAAATAAGATTCCAAGACTACTGAGTAAAATTATTTTCGCATAAACCTGATGGGTGAAATTGTCCAACGAATCATTATCCGTATGCATCTGTTTCTGACCATTGTCGGAGAAATTAATAGCGGCCTTCTCAAGAGCGTGGATGGGCTCCTTGAATTGCGTTATCGCCTGATTAGCTTCTTGGGGCGAGGTAAGCCGGCCAGCAATGATGGCCTCGCTGATCTTACCAAAACCCTCGGTATACTGGGCGAGGAACTGTTTCATATCATGGAAGATGGCACGATCCTCTGACTGTGTTATAACTCTTTCCAGTTTCGTTAAATGCTTATCGATTTCCTCTCGTTCCATCTTCCACTTTTGCAGGTAGTCAGCTACCTTTTTGTCGTTACCGATATTGAGGAATAAATCCTTTTCGTAACGCCGTAGTTGAAGAATGTGTGCCCACAGTTCTTGGGAATTGCTGGAAATCACGGTATCTACGTCGACCAACTCGTCGATACCATCACTTAGTACAACGATGGTGTGCAGGTCACTGCCTCCGATGGCAATTATCACTGCCAACAGCAATCCTACCAGGATATGTAAACGTTGATGGATGGTAATACTATTCAGGAAATACACGAGGTTACCTCTTGTCTACGGTTAACGCCCCGGGGGAACCAACGATGGAGCGGTAAGAAATTTGGTCATGGTGGGATACATTGGTACAAAGACCACAACGTAACATTGCGTATGGGTGAGGTAGATATCAGAGCGACAAATACCTACTTTCACGCGGCCAAGCGTGACCGTACTTCCAGGGATAATCTAAACAAATACCGTCAGAGAGAGGAATTGGAATTTCTTTCCTCACCAAAGATACTTTCCGGTCCGTGGCCGAGCGTGAAGGTACTATCCGCCTCCGGGCAACAGTTTGCCCTTGGTAGCATTGATCAGGTCAGCGTGATTGCCCCCTGGGAAATTGGTACGACCAATGCTATCGGCAAATAGCATGTCACCCACAAAGGCGTGGCGGGTGCTCCGCTCAATAAACAACACCACGTGCCCCGGTTTGTGACCAGGGCAACGCACCACACATCCAGCGTGCAGTGATCAATCTGTACGGCATCGCCATCCTTTAACCAGCGGATAGGCGTAAAGTGCTCAGCCGAGGGGAATCCAAACATCGCGGACTGCCGTGGTAAGCCGTCGATCCAATATTGGTCACCGGGGTGAGGTCCGATAATAGGTAGCTCTAACATACGCGTCAGCTACACACAGCACCCGCATGGTCGATATGCGCGTGTAACGCATTGAGTGTCAAATCATGCGCCTGTATTGCGGTCAATAGGTCGGGAACATCGTAGTCTGGGTCAATCAAGGCGGCCCCCAGAGTCTCCGTACACCACGTCAATAAGCAAAGCTAATGACGGGAATGGTTTGGTATTGGAACAAGGGAATTCTTGATTTCTGCTAACGAGATAATGCCACCTTAGGCTATTTCCGGAAATTCTCGTTCCAGCGGACGAGGGCTGCTGGATGGGCTTCGAGCTGGTAGTACTTAAGGTGCGTGGCCCTGACTGTTAGGCTCACCCCACATTAATTGGGACGAGAATCTCTGGAAATGGCCTTACGTTGCCATTGGACATTATCGGAAACCTCACCCCCCGACCCCCTCTCCTTAGCAGGAGAGGGGGAGGAACATTCTAAGGGTCTTCTTAACTCCCGGACGGAACAGGCAAAAAATCTCCCCCTCTCCTGTCAAGGAGAGGGGGCCGGGGGGTGAGGTTAGAGTTTCCGATAATAGACCTTATCGGAAACCCCCTACCTAGCTCTGCCGGACAACGCAACCTCATGATTTATATTGACTGTGGTGGGTGATGAGGAGGTTTCCGATAAGGTCTAAT
>CAUYTY010000244.1 GCA_963575655.1 Gammaproteobacteria bacterium
TGCTTCCGCCACTCGTACTCGTGCTTCCGCCACTGGTGCTGGTGCTTCCGCCACTCGTACTCGTGCTTCCGCCGCTACTACTGCTACTGCTACTGCTACTACTATCACCACTACCACCGCCGTTGCTAGTAACCGCCACAACCGTAGCGATACCGAGCGCCACCAACGCACCCATCAGTCCTACCCCCGATGCTCCCGCTGCTCCCGCTGCTTCCGCACCTTCAGCCCCCGAATTCGAAACCTGCTGCTGCGCATCGAGCACCATAGAGTCCAAACCGTTAAAAGCCCCTACCTTGTTCGCAGCGGCGAGAGCGGTAGGACCAGAGGAAACCACAGCTCCTGCCGAAGAGATAGCAACCACCTCGCCTTTCGCAAGCGTAATCAATTCACCAGTGATGGTTTTAATCTGGATCGTCCCGGAAAGACACTCCATATAGGATGTTTTTCCCACTGTAGCAAGCATGAACTCAGTGCCACGGACCCCGATAGTACCCGCCGCATAGCGATATTCCACATTTTTTGGTGCAGCCTTGGCGAGCATCCCACTCAGGGCACGCATACCCCCTTTGATCAAGGTGATCATCGAACGACCAGACTCAGGAACCTTTTCGTCAAAGCGATAGTCATCTACCTTCGCACTGCTATCCGCCTTCAGACCCAGCGCCTGACCATCTTGAAAGCGAACCACGGTTTGACTATCTGCGAAAGTAACGACGCGAGCCCCCCTCTCCACAGACGCACCCGCGACTGCCGGAACACCGTTCACGTTTACCTTCCCTTTCACCGCCTCAACAGTACCCGTACCAACCGCAGCGGTAACATGAGCATCCCGATGGTCCCCATGTTCCTGATGGTCCCGATGTTTCGAATGTTTCGAATGTTTCCGATCTACATGCGTACCCGCGACGGCAGGAACGCCATTCACGTTCACCCGCCCTCTAACCGTCTCAACGGCACCCGTACCAGCCGCGAAAGCCGTAGCAACCATCAGAAAAAACGCAGTACAGCCTACTAGCACGTATTTGTATAAAGACATATCAACACCTCCTACCCTCACCCAACAGAAACGACATCGTTAGGAAAATGGTTAATTAGTACCTAGCAGGAACACAAAGCGCCCTCCGGCCGACGACCCCCACGGACTCGAACCCGATCGCACCAGACACTCGCCACCACGATAGAAGCGGATATACTAGCATTTACGGGGGACCACCAGCACCACCACGAAATCAGTATGGTTATATTCTTTCTCAAAATTTCCGATTAATGTTTAGGAAAACCTTGACATTATTTAGGATGTCTACCGACAACATAACCATATGATTTACAAACAGCTAACCCCACACCACACAAAACTTGGGCACAAAAACCATTATAACACCTTATGGTCGAGTGGCATAACACAGCCCTCCAGGACGGTAACCTTTTAATTTTTGTCAAATACTTCAGGAACGTAATGCAACGCCACCGTTCGCTAGCCTGTGCGGCCTTGTTTCTGTGCTGTACCACCCCCGTCGTCGCAGCCCCCCCCAATCCAGCAGCCTCCATAACGGGTCAAACCGGTATCATCAACATGCCCGATGCACGGGTAGACGAAGATGGCTCTTGGCGCATCGGCATCAGCAATAGCTCACCCTATGGCGCCATATGGTCGAGCTTGACCATCCTACCGTGGCTGGAGCTGTCGGGGCGCTTCACTCGTATGCAAGGGGTACCCACAAATCTCGGCGCAGCTTATGGCAACAACAAAGACAAAGCTTTCGACCTAAAGCTAATCGTCCTACCAGAATCCCTTTACCTGCCCCAAGTGGCCGTAGGTGCCCAGGACTTCTTCGGCACCAGGCTCTTCGCCGCCGAGTACCTCACCGTAAGCCGCAACTATGGTGCTCTTGACCTTACCGCCGGCTACGGCATGGAACGCATCCGTGGTGCATTCTATGGTGCCCGTTACGCACTGCCCTGGAATAACCTATCACTGGTCGCAGAATCCGACGCCTACAACTACGCTCACGACCCTCACGGCAAGCAATCCGGCGCGATACGACGCCCAGGCGGATTGGGCTATGGAGTGGAATACCGCTCCCGCCTCGCAGGTCTCCAACTGTCTCACCAGAGTAACACCTGGGGCGTCAACGCCTACGTGTCCCTCCCATTAATGGAAAAGGAATTTATCCCTAAAACTAGCGAACCACCGCCTTATACCACTCAACAAAAGCAGGTAAGCGTAGAAGAGTGGATCAGTAGCCCAACCTACCGAAAAACCCTGCTCACCGCCCTCCACGATCAGGAATTCGGGCAGGTACGTCTGCACATAGAGGATAAAACCCTTCAGGTAAGCCTCACCAACGACCGCATCTCCCTAATTGGGCGTGCCGTGGGTCGAGCAGCCAGAACTATCATTCTCACCGGACCAAAAGATCTAGAGCGCCTTGAAATTACCTACAAGATAAACGATATGCCGGCATTGTCTTATCAATTCCGTAGCATTACCGCGCTCCAACGTTATTTTGCCGGAAAGATCGGTATCACTTCCCTGATGAATTCGGTCAGCATATTTTATTCTTCGCCAGAATATGCCAAGCGTTTTGCTGTCGAGGCAACGCCAGAGCTAGGCAAACCTCTTATGGATGTGAACAACACCAGCTTGCTGACACTCGACCAAAGAAAAGAAACCGATGCCACCAGAAAGAACAAAACCATAGAATCCATAAAGAGAAACAAAATTCTCCACGAGGACCGAGATGAAGATTTTACTGGCGACTTTACGCTTAGCTCCATAAAGCTTGATACGTATCTAAACGATCCCAGCGGTTTCTTCCACTACAATATTTATACCCAGGGAAATTATTACTACCATATTAACGACGGACTCTTCTTTGAAAGTTCGGCACGTATCACCCTTGCCGAAGATGTAAGTAAAGTGAAGCAAAAATCCAACAGTCGATTACCCCATGTGCGTAGTAATCTTGCGGAATACATGAAATCAGGTCCGGTTCGTTTACGTACTCTAATGCTAAATAAATACGTTCAGCTACGTAAGGAAGTGTACAGCCGTACCACATTTGGTTATTACGAAGATATGTTTGCAGGGACCGGCGGACAGGTGCTCTACTATCCCCAGGATCGAAATTGGGCAGTAGATCTGTCACTAGATGCGGTACGCCTACGCGCTCCACTCTCCCAATTTGGTTTCAGCAACTACAGCACAGTAACGAGTATTGGTTCTTTCCATTACCGATTTCCGCGTTACGGTATTACCACAGCGATACGGGCAGGTCGTTTCCTAGCCCGGGATCGAGGAGTCAATTTTGATATAGCACGTCGCTTCCGCTCTGGCGTCACCATCGGAGTCTGGTACACCAAAACCAACGGCAAAGACACAACCAACCCAGGCACCCCCGCACATCCTTATCAAGACAAAGGGGTATTCTTTTCGATCCCGCTTGCCGCATTCCTCTCCCATGATTCTCAGGAACGTGGAAGCTACGCATTGTCACCCTGGAGCCGCGATGTGGGCCAAATGGTTGATGCACCCGACCTGTACGGTATCGTGGAAGATGTTTTTCCGAAGCAACCATTCGGTGCCTTCTCGGGGTTAGGAAATTAATCCTAGCACCGACAATTTCACCACCCCAAAACTGTTTCTTGAGGAAGATCTGTGATGAACCGAGCAACCTTGTTAGTATTCTGGCTCTTGGGATGTAGCTGGGTCGTTGCGGCTGCTGAGCCCACCATCCCACCCCGATTTCAGGTAGAACTTAGGCAGGTGTTAGAACAATTGCCCCCTCACCCCCTTGATCCCAATGAACCGATCAATCGGAAGATGTTCCTCTTCAATGCCTGGCTTGTCGAAAACGTTGTAGACCCCACCGCCAATTGGTTGGAACACACCCTACCAGAAATTGCCAAACAGGCCGGATACAATATCTACTCGAATCTGGTCGAGCCTGAATTTATTCTCACCAACACTTTAGTGGGAAATTATGAAGCGGCCAAGACTTCTGCCAAACGTTTTCTACTCAATTCGACTATCGGTATAGCGGGTCTATGGGACCCTGCCGAGAAGATGGGTTATCAACGTACCGAAACGGAATTCACCGAGTCACTTTGTGTCGCTGGTCTTGACCCTGGCAACTTTGTCATCTTACCCGTGGTGGGTCCAGCCAGTAGCCACAGCGCCATGTTATTGACGGGATTTTTTGCCGTAGAGTGGTACCTCCTCTCCCACATATCTCCGACCATCGCTACCGCCGATCTGGTCATTGATATCAGCGCCTCGGCGGCCAGCCTACGTTACGCACGTGATGTACCCAATAGCGACACCAAAGATCCCTATCTAATCCAGCGCGCCGACTATCAGAACTACCTATGGCCACGCTGCTCATCGCATCTTGAAAAGAGACTCGCGGCCCCCTCCGCTGAAATAGCGTTAAACGAAAGACAACCCTCGCCACAATAGAAATTGTGACCGCACATAATCATATAGTTAACAACTAATTTGTGGCGCGTATGAAACAGTATTGGGGTGCCGGGTAACCAACATCTCTACGGTGGCGCGGTTGGGACAACGATGAGCAGAAACAACGTAAATACGACTGACAGCGGTGTAACATGCGTGACTGTATGGAAAAACCCACCTGGGTAGTTACGGCAGATTTATCATTATCACATTTACATATCACCATTCCCATCTTGTCTAAGAAAATGACTTTTGTTATCTTGACCTTTATGGAGAAGTTACGTAAGCCTCCATCTATTGTTCATAATTGGATGAAACTCCTCGTCGCTATTTCTATCCACCATTGGTAACCAGAAATGAAAAGAATTACCAAAGAGCTCGCTCTTTTTGCAGTAATGGTAATGTCCCCGTTTCTTGTCGTAGCCGACGAAACGTCGAACAGCGAGTCGTCTGCGATTTTTGGTCGACCAGGCAATACCGAGAGCCCGATTGCCGTGCCAAAGGGTCGTTTTCAGATCGAATCTGGACTTGCGAGCTATACACATGCTAACGATGGTACGCAGTCTTGGAGCTTGGCACAAACTTCTCTTCGCTATGGAATCGCCGACGGTACTGATGTTCAACTTGTAGTCCAACCCTATTTTCGCACGCATAACGTTGGTCAGACGTTCCAGGGTTTTAGTGGCACCACGTTGCGCGTCCTTCATACTTTCGCGGGGGCGGATGGAAGCAGTCCATCCTTTGGCCTTATCGGTTTTGTGACCCCACCTACCGCTAGCAAGCAACTGAGGGATAATGGTTGGGCATCCAATCGCGTTGAGGGAGGCGCAATCGCTACGGGTAGCGTCAATCTGACCGACAAAACCAGTCTCACCCTCACCTTGGGCGACGCTGCTAGGCGTCAGAATGATTCTTACGTAAGCGATATCTCCGGTGGTGCTAATCTAACCTACGCAGTAACTGAGAACTTCGGTGCCTATGTTGAGGCCTTCTCGGAGCATGTCGCTCATAATTCGACAACAACAACAGTCGATCTTGGTGTAACCTATCTCCTCAGTCACGTTACCCAGTTGGACGCCGGTGTAAATATGGGGGCTAATCAGGCTACACGTATTACCAGTAATGCAACCTTCTTTGTGGGCTGGTCTCATCTGTTCTAGACCAATTCAGAATTTACGTATTGGTAAATGAAACGCTTCGTTATAGCAGTATTGTTATGAAGTGGGAAAACAAAGAAAATATACCCCGTGATCCGTTTTGTGACTTACTAATTAAAGGCAACCGTTGTCCTCAATACGTAGGTTCTACTAATGCTCCCAGCTAAGAAAATGACGCTCCTCGCGTCCCTCTTGATGTTTTCCACTTTTGCGGTCGCCGAAGATGCGCCGAAATACGACACCGATACTTTAACGGGTGATTGGGGGGGTAATCGTACCTTGTGGTATCAACAGGGATTAGCCTTCGATATTGGCTACAAGTCGGATATTTTACAAGTCATTGATAGCGGCCAATCGAAAAGTGGACGCCCGATACATCACCTGGATGTGAAACTAAAAGCGGACCTGGAAAAACTATGGGGATTGGAAAGTACTACTGCTCTTCTCAATGTGATCTACGACCGTGGCGATCAACTCAATTCCACCAATGTCGGCAGTCTACTCGGTGTTTCCAATATCGAGGTAACGACCAAAACCTACCGAATTCTTAACGCCTGGATGCAAAAAGAATGGCTTGACGGTCACTGGTCGTTATTAGGTGGAATCTATCCCATTGACTCTGAATTCATGGCGCTAGAGTCTGCAGGTATATTCATGCAGCCCCCCTATGGAGTAGTGGGCGACCTGTCGCTAACAAATTCTCCCTCTATCTTCAATACTTCAACCTTGGGGATCCGCGCCAAGTGGCTCTCTCCGGACCGTAATTTTTACGGACAATGGGCAGTCACAAACGGTATCAGTGGTGACCCTGAACATCTGCGGGGTACCCATGTTCGTTTCGGGTATGGCGCCATGTCCATCGCTGAAATAGGTTACCGTCCGACAGAATCGGCGCCTCCCTCAGCGGCGGGAGCTGCGGATCATGCGGAGGTTAAAACAAGCGATCCTGCGGAAAATTTTGAGAAATACAGCCTTGGATTGTGGGGCTATTCGGCAGACGACAGATTGGTCAATCCTGTCAACGACAAACGCCGCTCGGGGTGGTACGCCCAAGCGGAGAAGACGATTGCCCAGGGTACGAAACTGGGGGATCTATCGGTATTTTTGCGCCACAGCCGGGCGTATGGCAACGCAAGTGTTTTGGATAGCGCGACGAATGCGGGTCTACGCCTACGGGGTCTCCTCCCCGGTAGAGACGCTGATGTTGCCGGTATTGCCTATACCCGTGCTCGTTTGAACGATGAATTCCGTGTTGGACAAATCAATAGCGGCACCGATACGGCGGAGACCGAACAGGCCTGGGAAATTACCTATCATATCCAGATAGCACCATGGTTGGCCATTCAACCAGACTGGCAGAAAATCGTGAAACCAACAGGAAGCAGTCCGAATGCAACAATTGCTGGTGTTCGTGTCGAATTGACCTTCTAATCGCTAGAACACTTACTCTGTTTGCTCTGGGTCAATGGCGGATTCTGGTTACGTCAGATCCGCCATTGATAATGAGGTCCAAGGAAGGGCCAGTTTAGATAAGATTTAACAACTCATAGCAAAACTAAAGAGTCAGATTGGTTGACCTGATCCAGATGAAGGTCGATCAATGCACTGAGATTCGGATTCAGAATCCACAGGATGTGCGAAAATGGTCGCAAGCAAGATCGAAATCCAGCCCCCATTGCAGCAGATTGAACCGGTCTGCGCTATATTTTCCAACACGCTCAACCTGGCGTCTCGCTTGGATTCCAGCCGTTCGATGTCGCACTTTGGTTGCCAGCTCATCCACCCCCGCATGTTTCTAATGCGTTCGCCGATGCTTCGTCTTGCGGCTCGCTGAGACCTACCTCTCGTAGCCTCTTGATGTAGGCAAGGGTGTCAAAGACACCACTAGGGGAGGCGTGGTTCAAAGCATCTGTAATGATTTAGAAACGGTAAACACCGCCTACCACTTCCAATGTGGGTTTTGTGTAATGTTTAGCATAACGACTACTCCGTCAGACCAAGATACCACGCCAAGATGTGGCGGAAATCGGCGCGTAAGTTCTTCCCATAAGATGGACGACCTTCCGGGTGATGTCCTTCAGGAGGACAAACCCAAACTCAAACGTCCCCCTATGTACAAGGTCATCCTTCTTAATGATGACTATACCCCTATGGAATTTGTCGTTAGTATCTTGGAGCGTTTTTTTGCGATGAATCGTGAAAAGGCGGTAGAGGTGATGCTTCAAGTTCATACCCGTGGTCAGGGGATATGCGGGATATTTTCCTACGAGGTGGCCGAGACTAAAGTGGCCCAGGTTAACAACTATTCCCGGCAAAACCAGCACCCGTTGCAGTGCAGGATGGAGTGCGCCTGATACGCTCGGTGCCGGCGCCCTACGAGGCTTTCTACATGTTAAATAAGGATCTCGAGTACACCCTGAATCAGGCCTTCCGCGAGGCACGGGAGAAGATGCACGAGTTTATGACCGTAGAGCATCTTCTATTGGGGTTGCTTGACAATCCAGAGGCCGCCAAGGTACTGCGCGCTTGCGCGGCCAACTTGGAGGTACTGCGTCGAGATTTGGTTACTTTCGTGGAGGAAAATACGCCACGACTATTCCAAGCCCATGGTCGCGAGACTCAACCGACGCTAGCTTTCCAGCGAGTATTGCAACGTGCGGTATTTCACGTTCAATCCTCCGGGAGGCGAGAGGTCACGGGGGCCAACGTGTTAGTGGCCATTTTTAACGAGAAAGATTCTCAGGCGGTTTATTTCCTGAATAAACAAAATATTGCCCGCATCGATGTGGTTAACTATCTTTCCCATGGAATTTCTAAGATCAATGGCGACAGCGAGGGTGAGCCTTCATCTCACAGTGTCGAAGAAGAAGGTAGCGAGACTCCTCCTCCTACCCCTCTGGAAACCTATACCACCAATCTCAATCACCTTGCACGTCAGGGCAAGATCGATCCCCTGATCGGACGCGGAGTTGAAATCGAGCGTACCCTCCAGATCTTGTGTCGACGACGTAAGAATAATCCGTTGTTTGTGGGGGAGGCAGGGGTAGGCAAGACGGCCATTGTAGAGGGCTTGGCGAAGATGATCGTGGATGGTGGTGTGCCGGAGGTGCTAGCCCGCAGCACTATCTATGCCTTAGACCTGGGGGCATTGCTGGCCGGAACCAAATACCGCGGTGATTTTGAGAAACGTCTCAAGGCGATACTTGCCCAACTTCACCGGGAGGCAGGGGCCATCCTTTTTATCGACGAGATCCATACCATCATCGGCGCTGGTTCCGCCTCTGGCGGGGTAATGGATGCCTCCAATCTGATTAAACCGGTGCTTGCCTCCGGGGAATTGAAATGCATCGGCTCGACCACCTATCAGGAATATCGCGGCATCTTCGAGAAGGATCGGGCACTGGCACGCCGCTTTCAGAAGATCGACGTGGGCGAGCCGAGCGTAGATGAGGCAGTGCGTATCCTCGAAGGGCTCAAGACTCGTTTTGAACAACATCATGGGGTGCGTTATGCGCGCCCCGCCCTACGTACTGCTGTGGAGTTATCGGCACGCTATATCAATGATCGCCACTTGCCTGACAAAGCTATTGATGTCATTGACGAGGCGGGAGCAAGTCAGCGACTGCTCTCAAAATCGAAACGCACGAAGGTGATTAGCCAGCAAGACATCGAATCGATTGTTGCTAAGATTGCACGCATCCCGCCCAAAACCGTATCTAATTCCGACCTTGAGCACTTGCGTACCCTAGAATCTAATCTCCGGCGCGTCATCTTTGGTCAGGACGAGGCGATTGATACCCTGGTGGCCGCCATCAAGATGTCGCGCTCAGGTCTTGCCAATCCTTCAAAGCCTATTGGTTGTTTTCTTTTCGCTGGCCCTACGGGAGTGGGTAAGACGGAGGTTACGCGCCAGCTCGCCCTCATTATGGGTATCGAATTATTGCGTTTCGATATGTCCGAATATATGGAACGCCATACCATTTCTCGGCTCATTGGTGCGCCGCCGGGCTACGTGGGTTTTGACCAAGGAGGATTGCTCACTGATGCCATTAACAAACATCCTCACGCGGTGTTGTTGCTCGATGAAATTGAGAAGGCACACCCTGATGTCTTTAATCTACTGCTCCAGGTAATGGACCACGGTACCCTTACCGACAACAACGGACGTAAAGCTGATTTTCGTAATGTGATCTTGGTGATGACGACCAATGCCGGGGCCGATCAACTAAATCGTTCCTCCATTGGTTTTACTCACCAGGATCATGCCTCTGATGGGCTAGCGGTAATCAAACGTGTTTTCACCCCAGAGTTTCGCAATCGTTTGGATGCTACTATTCAATTCAAGTCACTGGACGCGGTTACAATTGCCCACGTAGTTGATAAATTCATTATGGAATTGGAAGGACAACTCCAAGAGAAGGGAGTGACCATTGAGGTTAGTGAATCTGCCCGGCATTGGCTGGCAGAGCGAGGTTATGACGCGGCGATGGGTGCCCGACCAATGACTCGCTTGATCTACGAACAGATCAAAAAATCACTGGTGGATGAATTGCTGTTTGGACGTTTGGTCAATGGCGGCCAAGTGCGTGTAGAAGAAAATAACGGTAAATTGAGTTTCCACTTTGAAAGAAAAACAACGGTTGCTACTCCTATCTTGGAACATTAACAACAAAACCGACAAGTAGCTTTAGATGTACAAGGAAAGGAAAATCAAGACATATTACTTAATACATAACCCAAGAAAACCGAAATGTTTTGAATTTCCTTTAACAATGGTGAACTGAATGTCTAATAGTTTATCTGGGTCAGGGGTCCGACTGCGGGTGGTAATGGCCCAAATCAACCTATTGGTTGGAGATGTTCCAGGCAACTTTTCCCGTATTCTTGATGCTGCCTTCCATGCCCGCGACTGCCTATGCGCTGACTTGGTAGTTTTTCCCGAATTAACCCTCACCGGATACCCACCGGAGGATTTGTTATTTAGTTCGGAGTTGTTAATGCATGTGACGCGGGCATTAGAAGAGCTACGCTCGCGGGTACATGGCATCTACCTACTGGTAGGACATCCCGAACGAGTACAAGAAAAACTGTATAACGCTGCGAGTGTTTTACATAATGGCCAGATAATCGGAACCTATTACAAACATATACTCCCCAACTACGCAGTCTTCGACGAGAAACGATACTTTTCTGCTGGTCGTGAACCGTTGGTGGTGGATGTGGCAGGGGTTGCAATAGGAGTAACTATCTGTGAAGACCTTTGGCATCCGGGACCTGCTGGTGTAACGGCCCGGGCTGGGGCACAGGTTCTAATCAATCTTAATGCCTCCCCCTATTGCATGAGCAAGACGGCCGAGCGCGAAACCATTCTGCGAGAACGGGTGATAGAGTCTGGCCTCCCCATTGTTTATGTCAATCTAGTGGGCGGCCAAGACGAATTGATTTTTGATGGCGAATCGGTAGTGATGAACGCAGCAGGCACTATTATCCAGCGTGCCTTACCGTTTGAAGAGAGCCTTACTTTGGTGGAGTTCTCAACGGAAGAGAATCGACTGTTTCCAATACCAGGAGAGTGTTCTACAGTACTTTCGGTAGAGGCGAGCGTTTATCGTGCACTGGTATTGGGGGTGCGCGACTACATCCAGAAGAATAAATTCTCGGGGGCGCTGGTTGGATTATCAGGAGGAGTGGATTCAGCCCTAACGTTAACAATTGCGGTAGATGCGTTAGGTGCAGAACGAGTCCATGCGGTAATGATGCCCTCGCGTTACAGTGCAGCTATGAGTCTGGAAGACGCCCGTACTGAAGCGAACGCATTGGGGGTACAGCAGAGCGTGTTGCCCATTGAGGCAACATTTCAGTCATTCTTGGCGACGCTTGCCGATGAATTCGCGGGTCTACCCGCCGATATTACCGAGGAAAATCTTCAGGCCCGCTGTCGGGGCGTATTACTAATGGCGCTCTCCAACAAGAATGGACGATTGGTACTCACCACGGGCAATAAGAGTGAGATGGCAGTAGGTTATGCTACGCTTTATGGAGATATGGCGGGAGGATTTGCGGCTATTAAGGATGTCCCAAAAACCTTGGTCTATCGTCTGGCTCGTTACCGTAACCATCTTTCCCCAGTAATCCCGGAACGAGTCTTGACGCGGCCTCCTTCGGCCGAATTGCGTCCTGACCAACGCGATGATGACAATCTCCCTCCCTATGAAATCCTGGACCCCATTCTAGAAAAGTACATTGAAGAACAGGCCTGCCCAGAAGATATTATCGCTGCGGGTTATGACCCCGCGACGGTACAACGGGTAGTCACTCTAGTGAATCGTGCCGAGTACAAGCGTCGCCAGGCACCGCCTGGGGTACGAATTACCCGACGCGCTTTTGGTCGTGATCGGCGTTACCCGATTACCTTTGGTTTCGGGCGGCCCGAACAGTGGCCCGCTCGAATAACTGAATCCAACTGATTCCACTAACCCCACAACGAGACGAGCCCATGAAAAAGGTAGAAGCGATTATCAAACCATTTAAGCTTGACGATGTCCGTGAGGCACTTTCCACGATTGGCATTACGGGCATGACGGTTACCGAGGTTAAAGGTTTTGGGCGCCAGAAAGGTCATACCGAATTGTATCGCGGCGCTGAATATGTAGTGGACTTCCTTCCCAAGGTAAAAATTGAAGTAGTACTTCCCGCAGATCAGATTGACACCTGTATTGAAATCATCGCCAGCGCGGCTCGTACCGGTAAGATCGGCGATGGCAAGATCTTCGTTACTCCAGTGGAGCAGGTGGTACGGATCCGTACCGGCGAACAGGACCGGGATGCGATCTGAACCTGGTCTGTACAAGGGACCACTCGACATCTGTCCAAACAATTGTTTCGTCAGCCCGATTTTCTTTCTCAAGGCTTGACGGAATAGATTGTTCACCAAGGGCGATACCCTTGTTTTGCCCTATGAGTCAGTGGAATCCTCAGCAAAAAGAGTTTATCCACTTGCCCCCCTACCCCCTCCATCAGGAGAGATTTTCACCCTCTCTTTTGATAAGGGGGAGGGGGTGATGAGTAATAGGTGACGATTAAATCTGTTCCCTCGGAATCAGTTAAAGCCCGTGTTGCACCACTTTAGCCATCTCTGGGGATATTTCTGCGTCACCTACAGGGAATATTCCTTTTGCCTCGTATGCGATTGATTTAGAGTCCGATATGATGCGCGACAGTATCGGTTTCTAAAGATCACCCTTATGACCACGGCGAAAGTCGCGATTACCTCAAACGAAAAGTTCTTGTACCACCAAATTGATCGGTTGCGTGATGGCCTCGTCCCTCTGGAGCAAAATTTGGTCGTCGAAAAAGCCGTCAGTGAGAAATTGAAGAAATTGGATCAGCGCCGCCCGCAGGGAGGGTGTGCCTTGCGAAGCCAGGCGTGCGTCGAAGAGGATATGGATTGGGAATCGAATGGATGGCCCGGATATTGATTTAAGGAAAATGCTCCCAGCCCTGCTGGTTGGCGCGGTCGTTGGGTTTCCTGGAAATTTCTGAGTGCGGCGCTGACGTAAAATAGCGGCGGAATCTGTGCTTGTAGCCCAAGTTGCGAATCTCGATCACCAAACTGCTTTGGGGTCGAGCCACCACACATAAATCGGTATGTGCCACAGTTGTGAGTCCGCACATCGATTATTTCCAAACGTGGTGGGTTTGTTGTTCCCCGAGAACCTATCCCCCGTTCGAACGCCATCCTCTGTGTGTTAATGTTTAGTACTCTGTGCGCTGTTTTTGGAAAGCGAGTTCTCCGCATTTTTAAGCTGCTCTTCCACCTTGCGCGCACGGGTACCGACATGGGTGAGACGACGATTAGGCGATTCGCCTGACGCTGATGCCCTTTCTCATGGTTCGTCCCGTAATAATGCGGGAGCACCCGGAGTGGGATGCCCCCAGTCCGGTTGCATAATGTAATGGAGCAGAGGACGCGAGGGCAATTCTAAAGTCGCTGCCGTTGAGGTTCAGCCTGCCCGCCGGCCTTTGCATTTCTGTAAAAATGCCGGTCTTTCCCTCCTGTCAACCCGTAAGTGTGACTTGGCTTACGCCAGTTAAGGTCTCCTTGCCCAGAACAAGAATGTCGTTCAGACTAAGGATTGGGTCTTGTACCGTCTCGACCGTCATTCCTTTCGTCGTCAGAGCCTGGGACTGGAGAAGCATCCCAGGGTGACTCGCTTTCGCTTCACTTCTTGTCGGCTGCCTTTCGGCGGGCTGGTTGAATCTCAAACTTTTCAGCCAGCGGAATAGATTCCGCTAGGTTGAAAAGTTAGGCGGCGACTCAACGTCTTACGTTCCTGATAAACGCTGAGGAGTCCGATGGTTGGTTGTTGCTGCAGCTGACGACGGTTTTCCACAAAGGGCGATCAACAAGGAACTAAGGGCAGCAGGGTCTACTGGTTTGACCAAGTGGTAGTCGAAACCAGCCTCGCGGGAACGTATCTGTGCCTCCTCGTGGCCGTAACCAGTTACAGCCACCAGGCACAGTTCGCTTCCACCCGGCAGCGTACGCAGCCGCCGTGCCGTAGTGTAGCCGTCCATCCCCGGTAGACCAATGTCGAGCAGCACCACTTGGGGTTGAAAAGGCGGGAGTTGCTCCAAGGCCACCTCACCGGTATGGGCAACACGTACCTCGTAACCTTCCATCGTGAGCCATAGAAGGGTGGTCTCGGCGACGACAGGGTCGTCTTCCACCACCAATATACGCAACCCACCATTCGAACGAACCGAAGTTCTGGCCTCAGTGGTCGTACTGTTCTGGGGGAGTGAATCCGGAAGTGGCAGATGGACAGTAAAGGTTGATCCTTGACCAAGTCCGGGGCTACAGGCTGCAACCTGCCCGCCGTGAAGCTTCACCATCTGCTGTACCAGGGTAAGCCCGATACCGAGTCCGCCCTGTGAACGATCCAGGCTACGCTCCCCCTGTTGGAACAGGTCAAATACCCGTGGCAACAAATCCGGCGGAATACCCACGCCGTTGTCCTGTACCGAGATGACGAGTTCGCGCCGGTTGGTAGTGGCCGTGAGTTCGATATCTCCACCTTCTCGAGTGTACTTGGCTGCGTTGTCCAGCAGATTTTGCAACACCTGGGACAGACGCACAGCATCGCCTTCAAAGGTTACGGGATAGGCGGGTAGTCGTACCGTAAGTCGATGCTTGCGTGCCTCGATGATAGGTCGAACAGCTTCCTGGGCCTGCTGCACGAGGTGCGCAAGTTCCACCCGTTCTTTTCTGAGGGTGATCTTACCGCGTACAATCCTTGAGATATCGAGCAGGTCGTCCACTAGTCGTGCCAGGTGTCGCACCTGACGGTCGATGACCTCCCGTACCCATTTAAGCTTGGGATCGGGGAGGTCGAGCAGGCTCATAATATGAACGGCGTTGCGGATGGGGGCCAAAGGATTGCGTAGCTCATGGGCGAGCATGGCCAGAAATTCGTCTTTGCGCCGATCGGCGGTACGTAGCGCCTCTTCGGCCTGACGACGAGCATCAACGTCGGTAGAGGTCCCATACCACTTGATTACCTGACCCATAGCATCATGCACCGGTACCGCACGGGTCAGGTACCAGCGAAAGTTACCGTCAGAACGTTGGACACGGTGCTCAACCTCGTAGGGAGTACCCGTTTGAACGGAACGTCGCCAGGCCTCTGCGGTACGCCAACGGTCATCCGGATGCAGCACGGGTTGCCAGGGAATAACGGCGTGTGGATGGGGGTCGGAGAATTCTTCGTGGCGGCGGTTGTAATAATCGACCATTCCCTCATTATTAGCGGTCCAGACGAGCTGAGGCATGGCCTCTGCCAATTCTCGCCAGCACCGCTCACTTTCCATCAGCGCCTCCTCGACCCGTTTACGCTCGGTGATGTCGAGGTTAAGACCAGACAGGCGTAACGGGGTTCCATCTTGGGCACGCTCAATACGACCGATACCCAACAACCAACGCATACCGTAGTTTGGGTGCAGGATCCGATACTCTGCGCGATATTCCGGGGCACGCCGTTCGATGACCGGGCGGAGGACGCGCAGCCCGCTACGCTGCTCGGGAACCCGTTGATCGAGGGCGACCCGTATCGCCCGTTCTACGACGGATCGATCGTCGGGATGTAGACAGCTCTTCCAATCGTTGTAATTCGGCGCACCTTGACTGGAGTCGATACCATGGAGGTTGAAATTTTCCAAAGACCACACCGCGACACCGGTACGCAAGTCCCACGACCAAGCCCCGGCCTTTGCGCCGTGCAGTGCCAGCCGTAGCCGTTCCTCGCTCTCACGCAATGCCTGTTCCATCGCTTTGCGCGTAGAAATATCCCAGAAGAAGGATACGATTAGGCCTCCCTCATCCTCCAGCCAAGTAGCACGAATATCGACATCAAAGACGCTCCCATCTTTGCGTCGATGACGGCCTTCAAATTGGTCGCTGCCTCGCGCACGAACAAGTTGGATGTGTTTCTGAACCACTGTAGCGTCTCCCTGTACCTCTAGGTCCCAGACGTACATTTGCAACAATTCGTCTCGGCTGTACCCACTTATCTGACAAAAGGCATCGTTAACCTCTAGAATTTTTCCCTCTGAATTAATTATCCAGAACCCCGAACCCACCGTTTCCAAGATACGAGAGTATTTTTGTTTTACTTCATTAGTATTTTGGCAGGATTCCTGATCCGTCGAAAGGCGAGAGAAGGACGGCATCAGGGGCGGTACCTCGGTTAGGGTACCGATGATGCGGGCAGGTTGACCGGTGGCATCAAAAAATGCGTAACCGTGTTCTTCCAACAGGATGAGGTCAGTAGATGCACGGGTGACGAAGAAACGAGCGGTATAGGTAGGCGCCGTGGGGGTGAGGTTACGACGCAAGCGGGTAAGGCGCTCCCGAACTGCTTGCTCAAGCCGCTCCAAGAACACTTGGCCGGTGCTTGGTAGTAAGTCGGGTAGACCACCGAAGAGTGTGGCAAGACACGGGGAGTGTTGTAGCTCGTCGGTGAGACAGTTCCACTCAAAAAATTCCGGGGTAACCGAGAGGTACCGTCGATGGGCACCCGATACCGCTTCACTGTCGGTCTCAGGAGGCAGGGGAGAGGCAGTGTGGTGCTGGTCAATCGTGGTCATGGGATTTACCTTGACTCGTCTACAGTCCTGATCATCAGTGTCCCCGAGAAACCCCGCCCTTGAGGGCGGGGAGGAAAGGGGAC
>CAUYTY010000245.1 GCA_963575655.1 Gammaproteobacteria bacterium
CCGTCCCCTTTCCTCCCCGCCCTCAAGGGCCGGGTTTCTCGGGGACACTGATGAAAAATGTATGCCTTGCTGGTTGGGGTGGTGCCCTGGTGCTGGTTATGCTGCTCTGGGGTGGTGTCTCCGTGGCGGCACCTTCCTCTGAGGCCAGCCCTACGACTTGGAATCGCTCTTCCACGCAAGTGGATGACTATGACAAGCTGACGGCTACTGAGCGGGAGGTCCAGAGTCTCGGTTGCCTGGTGGCTGGTAGTAGTGTCGGGATGGCCACCGTGTTGTTTGGTGGTACTGGTCTGGCCTTTTTGGGTGGGCAAGGTGCGGCTACCGCAACTGCTGTGGCAATCCCTGTGCTCTCAGCAGCGATTGCAACTGGTTGTGCCATTGGTGCCCAAGCAGCACTGGGTGTTGTCTGGCTGCACCATCACCAGAGAGTTCTGCTCGACCAGTGGAAAATTTTCTATTCGACGCCGTCATCGATCGCGAGTCCAACTCCGCCGAAATAATGCTGGGATCAATGGGGGATAGCTTTCGTATCATTATGATTATAATTGTTTTTCTGGTGCCAACTTGCGCGGACTAGCCCCAGGTCTCTCGCCTCCAATCATCGAATACAGCCCCCTTGACAGGAGGGAGCGGGATCACAACAATACCGCCCCCTGCACTACGTGCATGTGATTGTGCTCTCGGAGGGGTTCCCGAGCGGCTAAAGGGATCAGACTGTAAATCTGACGGCTCTGCCTTCGGTGGTTCGAATCCACCCCCCTCCACCACTTTAAGCACTGGGTGGTTGACAGCCGAGTTGGACAGGCGGGTGTAGTTCAATGGTAGAACCTCAGCCTTCCAAGCTGATGACATGGGTTCGATTCCCATTACCCGCTCCACAGTTTTTAGATTGGCCAGATTGTCGCGCCCACATAGCTCAGTCGGTAGAGCACTTCCTTGGTAAGGAAGAGGTCACCAGTTCAAATCTGGTTGTGGGCTCCATATTATTTGTAAATTCTCTCAATGAATGCGGCGGGTGACTCCACCCTAGCCGCGGTTGCGTAATACCAAGTTCCCAAATTTAGGGGGAGTGCCCGACGATGTCCAAGGAGAAATTTCAACGAACCAAGCCCCACTTGAATGTTGGCACCATCGGCCACGTCGACCATGGCAAGACGACGCTGACGGCGGCAATGACCAAGGTGCTGGCTTTACGTTATGGTGGGGAGTACAAGGCCTACGACCAGATCGATGCGGCTCCCGAAGAGCGGGCACGCGGAATTACCATCGCTACGGCCCACGTTGAGTACCAGTCGGAGAAACGTCACTACGCCCACGTCGACTGTCCGGGCCATGCTGACTACGTTAAGAATATGATTACCGGTGCTGCCCAGATGGATGGGGCGATCCTGGTGGTGTCGGCAGCGGATGGTCCTATGCCCCAGACCCGTGAGCACATCCTCCTGGCGCGCCAGGTAGGCGTGCCCCACATCGTGGTCTACATGAACAAGGCGGACATGATCGATGACGCCGAGTTGCTGGAATTGGTCGAGATGGAAGTGCGCGAGCTGCTCGACAAATACCAATTCCCTGGGGATACCACACCGATTGTGATAGGTTCCGCGCTCAAGGCGTTGGAAGGTGATACCTCGGATATGGGAATAGGGTCGATCCTCAAGCTAGTCTCGGCGATGGATGCCTATTTCCCGCAGCCAGTGCGAGCCATAGACCGACCGTTCCTGATGCCCATTGAGGATGTCTTTACCATCTCGGGGCGCGGTACGGTGGTAACGGGGCGCGTCGAACGCGGAATCGTCAAGGTGGGGGATGAAGTCGAGATCGTCGGGATTAACTCGACCGTGAAGACTACCTGCACCGGCGTGGAGATGTTCCGCAAGCTGCTGGATCAGGGTGAGGCGGGGGATAACGTTGGGGTGCTGTTGCGCGGAACCAAGCGCGACGATGTTGAGCGTGGGCAGGTGTTGGCCAAGCCAGGTTCGATCACGCCGCATACCCGCTTTATCGCCGAGGTGTACGTGCTCTCCAAGGAAGAGGGTGGACGACATACTCCGTTCTTCAAGGGATATCGTCCACAGTTCTATTTCCGTACCACGGACGTGACGGGTGCCATTGATCTACCGGAAGGGGTAGAAATGGTAATGCCTGGTGATAATATCCAGGTGACCGTTTCGTTGATCAACCCAATTGCAATGGAAGAAGGGCTGCGTTTTGCCATTCGCGAAGGGGGACGTACGGTTGGTGCGGGTGTTGTTGCCAAGATCATTGATTAAAAATTACATTGGCCGGCGCTGTCCCCGGCCAATAATTTCTAGGCCAGTAGCTCAATTGGCAGAGCGGCGGTCTCCAAAACCGCAGGTTGGGGGTTCGAGACCCTCCTGGCCTGCCAATCCACAGGGTTTAGCCCTGTGCCTCCCTCCCGGGACAATGTCCCAGCATAGGGATTCGTGATGTCGGACCAACTCAAGCTAGGGCTGGCGGTCCTTGTCTTAACGGCGGGGATCGGAGCCTTCTATTATTTTTCAGACCTTTCCACCTTCATACGTATCTTCGCCCTTTTGGTGGCGGGGGGAGCGACGGTAGCTATTGTCTTGCAGACGGTAGCGGGGAGAGAGGCGTGGGACTTCGTCCTGGAATCTCGGGGCGAGGTGCGCAAAGTGGTGTGGCCGACTCGTGCCGAGACGGTCCAGGCTACCCTCGTGGTGGTGGGCATGGTGGTAGTGATGGCCCTCCTCATGTGGTTCCTGGACGCCCTGCTATTGTGGGCGGTACGCCTGCTTACCAGTTCCGGGGGGTAAACCCATGGCGATGCGCTGGTATGTAGTCCATGCCTACTCTGGCTTTGAGAGTACGGTGCGCCGTTCCTTGGCAGAGCGTGTCAAACGTTCCGGGCTAGACCACAAATTTGGCCAAATATTGGTCCCTACCGAGGAAGTGGTGGAGATGCGCGAGGGACAGAAGCGCAAGAGCGAGCGTAAATTCTTTCCAGGCTATGTCCTCGTTCAGATGGAGATGGACGACGAGACCTGGCACCTGGTCAACGAGATCCCCAAGGTGATGGGATTCGTCGGTGGAACAAGCGACAAACCGGCCCCTATTACCGAGAAAGAGGCCCAAGAGATCCTCCAACGGATGCAAGATGGGACGGATAAGCCACGACCGAAGGTCCGATTCGCTCCGGGCGAAGTGGTGCGCGTTATTGATGGTCCGTTCAATGACTTTAACGGTGTTGTGGAAGAGGTCAACTACGAGAAGAACCGGTTGCAGGTCGCGGTTCTGATCTTTGGCCGCTCTACCCCAGTGGAGTTGGAATTTGGCCAAGTGGAAAAGGCCTAAAAATAACTGTTGACTCATCCGGGGAAAGTAAGTGAGGCCCAACTGCGTTAAGAAAAATGCGGGTGTGGTTGTTTATTTTTTCTCAGACGTGAGCAGACAATCGATGTTTCCTGGGGAGCCGCCATTGCGGCGCTAGTACCCGCGCCTTGAGGAGTGTTCCGTGGCGAAGAAGATAGAAGCGTACGTAAAGCTTCAGATCAAGGCCGGTCAGGCCAATCCAAGTCCGCCCATTGGCCCTGCATTGGGTCAGCGCGGCGTGAACATTATGGAATTTTGTAAGGCATTCAATGCGCAGAGTCAGCATCTTGAGCTAGGAATGCCGACGCCGGTGGTTATTACGGTCTATAGCGACCGTAGTTTCACCTTTGTCATCAAAACTCCCCCTGCCTCTGTTTTGCTCAAGAAGGCAGCCGGTATCACTTCAGGCAGTAAGACCCCCAATAGTCATAAGGTTGGCAAGGTAACACGTGCCCAACTGGAGGATATTGCCAAGGTCAAGATGCCGGATCTGACTGCGGCAAGTCTGGAGACTGCGGTGCGCACCATCGCGGGCAGTGCACGCAGTATGGGTATTGAAGTGGAGGGGGTCTGACATGGCAAAGCTCGGCAAGCGGATGCGGGCGATCCGCGAGAAGGTTACTCCCGGCCAGGTCTACGACTTGGATGTGGCGTTGCAGATGCTACGGGATTTCAGCAAAGTCAAGTTTCGTGAGTCGGTAGAGGTAGCGGTCAATTTGGGCGTCGACCCCCGGAAATCCGATCAAGTGGTACGCGGTTCCACCGTGTTGCCCCATGGACTCGGTAAGTCGGTGCGGGTAGCGGTATTCGCCCAAGGTGCTAGGGCCGAAGAGGCGCGTGCTGCGGGTGCAGATATCGTCGGCCTTGAGGACCTAGCCGCCAGCATCAAGGCGGGCACCATTGATTTCGAGGTCTGTATTGCCAGCCCGGATACCATGCGTGTCGTCGGTCCTTTGGGGCAGATCCTCGGCCCACGCGGCCTGATGCCTAACCCCAAGGTGGGTACCGTGACCACTGACGTAGTCGGCGCGGTGCGCAACGCCAAGGCTGGTCAGGTGCGTTTTCGTACCGACAAGGCCGGCATTATCCATTGCTCCATCGGTAAGGTTGATTTCAAGATCGAGGCGCTTCGAGAAAATCTCCAGGCGCTGATGAACGACTTAAAGAGACTCAAGCCTGCTACGTCTAAAGGGATCTATGTGCAACGAGTGACGGTTGCAACGACGATGGGACCAGGTATTCGCGTCGATCATGCCGGTCTGTAAGTAATTCTGAGCGATTCATTCGCCCCTCCCAACGAGAGGGGTGAGTGAAAGAGAAATGAGATTTTGGGGTGCCAATTCATCGGCCCTCGTCGTAGACCGTAGGTGGTTTGTTCCTTAATCGACAACCATTGGGTTGAGGCCTGCGCAGACGGTGTCCGGAACGGGATTGGTTCCTGATCCTGGGTCGCCGTAACAAGGGTGGAGGCGTTATGCGCCTTCGTGTACTGACCTATGGAGGTGAATTGCTTGTGGCATTGAACCTCGAAGGCAAGAAGGCAATCGTAGAAGAGGTGGCGATGGTAGCGTCGCGGGCCTTCTCCTGCATTGCTGCGGAATATAGTGGCCTGTCCGTAGAGGCCATGACCAAGCTGCGCTCCGAAGCACGCAAGAAGGGTGTCTATGTGCGAGTGGTACGTAATACCCTCGCCCGTCGTGCCCTGGCAGGGACGGACTTTGCGTGTATGGGGGATCAGTTGGTCGGTCCTCTGGTCTTGGCGTTCTCTCAGGAGGATCCCGGTAGTGTTGCCCGGGTGATGGGAGATTTTGCGAAGACTAACAATAAGTTGGTCATTAAGGTGGTATCTTTCGGCGGACGGCTGTTGGACCCGACGGACCTCAAGGTATTGGCGACCATGCCTACTCGCGAGCAGGCCTTGGCCTTGCTCATGGGTGTGCTCAAAGCGCCCATTACCAAGTTCGTGCGGACCCTGGCAGAACCTCCCGCGAAGCTGGTACGTACCGTTGCAGCTATTCGTGACCAAAAACAGGCTACGCCCGCTTAATCCCAATGGGGTGAATCTACCCCAATTTCCCGTTGTGAGCCCCAAATCGAGACCCTTGTCCATAAAGCGTCTCCTAAATTTGGAAAACTCATAACCTTGCCCAGATTCTGGGACAACCTGTCGAACCAGAATTGTTTCAGGAGCATCCATAAAATGGCCGTGTCCAAAGCAGAGATCCTGGAAACCATCGCCAATATGACCGTGATGGAGATCGTGGACCTGATCGCCGCCATGGAGGCAAAATTCGGCGTATCCGCCGCTGCTGCTGTAGTTGCCGCCCCTGCAGGGGCCGCCGAGGCTGCCGCCCCGGTAGAAGAACAGACCGAGTTTAACGTGGTGATGACGAGTTTCGGCGCCAACAAAGTGGGCGTCATCAAGGTCGTCCGTGCTCTCACCGGGTTGGGCCTGAAAGAGGCCAAAGACTTGGTGGAAGGCGTCCCCTCGACCGTCAAGGAAGCAATTCCTAAGGCCGAAGCTGCCGATGTCAAGAAGCAGCTTGAGGATGCCGGCGCTACGGTTGAGATCAAGTAAGCTTCAATCTCTTTATGTTTCCCGAGGGCGTCCCGAATAATGGATGGCGTTCTCTATAGGGACGAATTTGTTTGAGACAGTCTAAAATTCGCCCCTAATTTTTAACCGGCTGGTGGCCCGTAGGCCACCAGCCTTTTTGTGTTAGCTAGTTAGAGACGAGCCGGTAAATCCGTCTCTACCTGGAACGATGTGTAATCCCATTCCCGACAAAATTTTGATAGGAATGGGGGATCTCTTGTCGGTTAAACGTCGAGGAATATTGATGGCCTATTCTTTCACCGAGAAAAAGCGCGTCCGTAAGGACTTCGGAAAACGCTCCAGCATCCTTAAGGTACCTTATCTGCTGGCCATTCAATTGGATTCCTATCGTGATTTCCTGCAGGAGGGAGTTGCTCCCGAGCAATACACAGATCAGGGATTGAATGCGGCCTTCAAGTCGGTATTCCCGATTAGCAGTTATTCAGGCAATGCTGCCTTGGAATACGTGGGATACCGTTTGGGACGGCCGGTCTTTGACGTTAAGGAGTGCCAGTTACGCGGCTTGACCTTCGCAGCACCGTTGCGGGTACGGGTGCGTCTGGTAATCTACGAAAAGGACGCCCCCCAGGGTGCACGCATAGTTAAAGACATTAAGGAACAAGAAGTCTACATGGGGGAAATGCCCCTGATGACCGAAAACGGTACCTTCGTTGTTAACGGTACCGAGCGCGTAATTGTCTCTCAGCTCCATCGTTCGCCGGGAGTCTTCTTCGATCACGACAAGGGCAAGACCCACTCCTCGGGTAAGCTCTTATATTCTGCGCGTATTATTCCGTATCGTGGCTCTTGGTTGGATTTTGAGTTTGACCCCAAAGATAACGTTTTCGTCCGTATTGACCGACGCCGCAAGTTGCCGGCTACTATTTTGCTACGGGCGATGGGATATGGTACCGAAGAGATTCTCAGCCTTTTCTTCGAGACGAATCGCTTCACCTTTACTTCAGAAACCATCTATCTGGACTTGGTGGCCGAACGGTTGCGAGGAGAGACAGAGGAATTTGATATTCGGGCGCCTGACGGCACTATCATCGTTGAAGCGGGGCGGCGGATTACGGCCCGTCATGTGCGTCAGATTGAAAAGGCCGCTATTACCCAATTGCCGGTGCCTCCCGAATATATTTTAGGGAAGGTCCTCGCCCACGATGTGATCGACCTTACTACCGGCGAATTGTTGGTTTCTGCAAACGAGCCGGTCACCAATGACCTACTCGGACGGCTGCGTACTGCCGGCACGACGGAGATTCGTACCCTCTACACCAACGACCTTGATCGAGGCCCGTACCTCTCCGATACCTTGCGCCTGGATCCCACCCATACCCCGCTTGAGGCCCAGGTGGAAATCTACCGGATGATGCGTCCGGGTGAACCCCCCACCAAGGATGCCGCCCAGACCCTGTTTAACAATCTGTTTTTCTCCACGGAACGTTACGACCTATCTGCGGTAGGACGTATGAAGTTCAATCGTCGTGTAAATCGCCCAGAGATTACAGGAACGGGGGTTCTGTCTAAGCAAGACATCATTGACGTGATGCGGGTACTGATTGATATCCGTAACGGCAAGGGTACGGTGGACGATATCGACCATCTCGGTAATCGACGCATTCGTAGCGTTGGCGAAATGGCGGAAAACCAATTCCGAATTGGCTTGGTACGTGTCGAGCGGGCAGTCAAAGAACGGCTTTCTCTGGCAGAATCCGAAGGACTCATGCCCCAAGAATTGATCAACGCCAAACCCGTTTCGGCGGTGATCAAAGAATTTTTCGGTTCGAGTCAACTTTCTCAATTCATGGATCAGAATAATCCGCTCTCCGAGGTTACCCACAAGCGTCGTATTTCGGCGCTTGGACCGGGAGGCCTTACTCGTGAACGTGCGGGATTCGAAGTCCGTGACGTTCACCCCACCCATTACGGGCGGGTCTGTCCAATTGAGACCCCTGAAGGTCCCAATATCGGTCTAATTAATTCTCTCGCGGTCTATGCCCGAACCAACCATTATGGTTTCTTGGAGACCCCCTATCGCAAGGTAGAAAATGGTCGTGTAGTGGACAAAGTGGAGTATCTTTCCGCCATTGAAGAGGGACAATACGTTATTGCCCAGGCCAACGCGGCCTTGGATGAAGAAGGACGGTTGGTAGATCAATTGGTCTCGTGTCGCCATGAGAATGAATTTTCTCTTTCTTCGCCGGAAAGGGTGCAATACATGGACGTTTCTCCTCGGCAGATTGTCTCGGTCGCGGCCTCACTGATTCCGTTTTTGGAGCACGATGACGCTAACCGCGCCTTAATGGGTTCGAATATGCAGCGTCAAGCGGTGCCAACCCTGCGTGCTGAAAAGCCGCTGGTGGGTACCGGTATGGAAGGCGTAGTGGCCCGGGATTCTGGGGTGGTGGTCCAGGCGCGGCGTGGAGGGGTGGTCGATTCCGTGGACGCATCTCGTATCGTGGTGCGGGTCAATGACGAAGAAACCGACCCTGGTGAATCTGGTGTCGATATCTACAATCTCACCAAATACACCCGTTCCAATCAGAATACTTGTATCAACCAACGGCCTTTGGTTCACGTCCGGGATGTTATTGCCCGTGGCGATGTCCTTGCCGATGGTCCCAGTACCGATCTGGGCGAACTTGCCCTAGGTCAGAATATGCTAGTCGCCTTTATGCCTTGGAATGGCTACAACTTCGAGGATTCCATCCTAATCTCGGAGCGCGTGGTCGAGGAAGAGCGTTTCACCACTATCCATATCGAAGAGCTCACCTGCGTGGCGCGTGATACCAAACTCGGCCCCGAGGAGATTACCGCAGATATTCCCAACGTGGGCGAGTCCGCTCTGCTCAAACTTGACCTGGCCGGTATTGTCTCCATTGGTGCAGAGGTCGCTCCCGGAGATATTCTGGTCGGCAAAGTGACCCCGAAGGGAGAAACTCAGCTATCCCCAGAAGAGAAACTGTTGCGGGCGATTTTCGGCGAAAAGGCCTCGGATGTGAAGGATACCTCGTTACGAGTTCCTTCCGGTATGAATGGCACCGTTATCGATGTGCAAGTCTTTACCCGTGACGGCATCGAGAAAGACAGCCGTGCCAAGCAGATTGAAGAAGCCGAATTAGCGCGCGTCAAAAAGGATCTGCAGGATCAGTTACGCATTAAAGAAGACGATACCTACCAGCGTATTGAGCGCATGCTTATCGGCAAGATCGCGGATGGTGGCCCCGCTGGTTTGCGAGTGGGTACCAAGATTACCGCAGATTATCTCGCCAGTATATCTCGTCAACACTGGTTTGAGATTCGTCTGCGTAATGAAGAGGCCCGTGGTCAACTCGAACTCGTTGCCGAGCAGATTCAAAAGCAACGCGAGGACTTCGACCAGCTCTACGAAGAGAAACGAGAGAAGCTCATTAGTGGCGATGACCTCGCCCCTGGTGTGCTCAAGATGGTGAAGGTTTACCTGGCAGTGAAGCGCCGTGTCCAGCCTGGCGACAAGATGGCCGGTCGTCATGGCAATAAGGGCGTTATTTCGATGATCGTCCCGGTGGAGGATATGCCCTTTATGGAAGATGGAACGGCAGTAGATGTCGTACTGAATCCTCTGGGCGTTCCCTCGCGAATGAATGTGGGCCAGGTCTTGGAGACCCATCTCGGTTGGGCGGCCAAGGGACTGGGGCACATGATCGGTAGGATGGTTGATGATCGTCATCAGATCTCTGAAGTGCGCGCCTTCCTGGACCGTGTCTATAACCAATCGGGGGGCATTCGGCACGTCGATCTCGACTCCCTGACTGATGATGAAGTGATCGTATTGGCCGGGCATTTACGCCAAGGAGTGCCCATCGCTACTCCCGTTTTCGACGGCGCTAGCGAGACCGAGATCAAGAATCTGCTAGAGCTGGCAAATCTGCCTCGTAGCGGCCAAACCTTGTTGCGTGATGGGCGTACCGGAGAGCTGTTCGATCGCCCGACGACGGTCGGTTATATGTACATGCTCAAGCTCAACCACTTGGTTGATGACAAGATGCATGCTCGTTCCACGGGTCCTTATAGCCTCGTTACACAACAGCCGTTGGGTGGTAAAGCCCAATTCGGTGGACAGCGTTTCGGTGAAATGGAGGTCTGGGCGCTGGAATCCTATGGAGCGGCTTATACCCTCCAAGAAATGCTTACGGTAAAATCCGACGACGTCAATGGTCGCACTAAAATGTACAAGAATATCGTTGAGGGTGACCACCGTATGGAAGCCAATATGCCTGAGTCCTTCAACGTGCTGGTCAAGGAAATCAAGGCGCTGGCGATAGATATTGATCTCGAACAGCGCCGTTGACGGAAATCCCGAGGGTAAGTGAACGATACTGCTGTTAAACGCATAGTCGTTTAGCAGCAGTAGCTCGTTTTGGGAAACGCACATGAACCACATAAAAAAGTTTCTGCCCCTCTACGGAAAATGGGACATCAAGATTGATGGAACCGCCACTTTTGAACACTCGGATATCAATTCTGGTGCGTCACATGGACTGGTTCTGGCGAGCTATTCGCTTACAGATGGCGCCATCGAGTGTGAAGTATCCCTTGCCGATGTGACAAAGGGAGGGGCAGCTGTTGTGTTTCGCGCCAACGGCCAATCCCAGTTTTATGCAGCCGGTGTTGGTGGTTGGGAACGTGCTCGTTGACGAAGTAAAGTTAATCACTTACTCCGGAATTCTTAGCAATGATTCCATCAGTGTTGGCATCTTTTGTTTTAACTCGACAGAACAGGCTGCATTCCAGAATATTTTTGTTACTTCGTCGAAACCGAAGTCGTTTGTGGCCATGCAATTCTCAGAACCTTATAACGAAGTCTATCGAGACGCAATAGCACCACTCGTTGAGGAAATTGGATTTGAGCCGTTGTGCATTGACGATATTCGTGGTCCGGGAATCATTATTAACGATATTCTGTCGAGCCTTGAAGATGCGTCCATAGTCATAGTAGAAATTTCGGAGCGTAACGCAAATGTCTACTATGAACTCGGAATCGCACACGCCCTTAACAAACCAACGATACTCTTGGTCTCAAAGGGAACTTCGCTTCCATTTGATGTAGGTCCACACCGCTGTATTTTTTACGAGAATACTATTCCCGGTCGCGCCAGATTGCAGGAGGCGCTTAAAAAGGCATTATCAACAATTCTTAAGAGAGAGGTGGCGTAGAAGATTTGTTCTGTGTATCTAATAGAGAATCACCGTTTACCTTCCCGTTTTTACCCTGGAAAACGGATGAAAGGCAGCAAATGTGTATCCATGCGCCGTGATTTCATCCGTCCTTAGCGTTGCACAAACTCCCAATGTTTTTGTGCAAAAACCATCAAGCAAACAGGAGACTCCCTTGAAAGACCCTCTCTTCAACCTGCTCAAGCAGACCAGTCAGAACGAAGAATTCGATGCTATCCGCATTGGGCTGGCTTCACCGGAGATGATTCACTCCTGGTCCTACGGCGAGGTGAAGAAGTCGGAGACCATCAACTACCGCACTTTCAAGCCGGAGCGCGACGGGCTTTTTTGCGCCAAGATCTTTGGACCCATCAAGGATTACGAGTGTCTGTGCGGCAAATACAAGCGGCTCAAACACCGTGGGGTCGTGTGTGAAAAGTGTGGGGTGGAGGTAACTCTGGCCAAGGTACGCCGTGAACGTATGGGCCATATCGAATTGGCCTCGCCCGTGGCGCATATCTGGTTCCTCAAGTCATTACCCTCGCGTATGGGCTTGCTGCTCGATATGACCTTGCGGGATATCGAGCGAGTGCTTTATTTCGAGGCATTCGTGGTCATCGAACCGGGTATGACCCCGATGGAACGTGGCCAGATTCTTACCGATGAACAATACCTAGATGCCATCGAAGAATATGGTGATGAATTCGACGCCCGCATGGGGGCCGAGGCCATCCACGAATTGCTACGTACCATCGATCTGCCCAAGGAGATTGTACAGTTGCGTGAGGAGATCCCTGCGACGGGCTCCGAGACCAAGATCAAGAAACTTACCAAACGCCTCAAACTGATGGAGGCGTTTGTCGAGTCTGACAACAAACCGTCGTGGATGATTCTCAATGTCTTACCGGTATTGCCCCCCGATCTTCATCCGTTGGTGCCTTTGGATGGCGGCCGTTTCGCGACCTCGGATCTGAATGATCTCTATCGTCGGGTTATCAATCGCAACAATCGATTGAAGCGTCTGCTCGATCTTAATGCGCCCGATATTATCGTCCGTAATGAGAAGCGTATGCTTCAGGAGGCGGTAGACGCCCTTCTCGATAATGGGCGTCGTGGTAAGGCGATTACCGGTTCGAATAAGCGTCAGCTCAAATCGCTCGCCGATATGATCAAGGGCAAGCAGGGACGTTTCCGCCAAAACTTGTTGGGTAAGCGCGTCGATTATTCGGGGCGTTCCGTGATCGTGGTGGGTCCGACGCTCCGTTTGCACCAGTGCGGTCTGCCTAAGAAAATGGCGTTGGAGTTATTCAAGCCCTTCATCTTTAGCAAGCTGGAGCGTCGTGGCATTGCCACAACGATCAAAGCCGCCAAAAAAATGGTGGAGCGCGAGACCGCTGAAGTCTGGGATATTCTGGAAGAGGTGATCCGGGAGCACCCGGTCATGCTCAACCGGGCGCCTACTCTGCACCGATTGGGAATCCAGGCTTTTGAGCCAGTCCTTATTGAAGGCAAGGCGATCCAACTCCACCCGTTGGTGTGCGCGGCCTTTAACGCCGACTTCGACGGTGACCAGATGGCGGTCCACGTACCGCTGTCCCTGGAGGCTCAACTTGAGGCCCGGGTACTGATGATGAGCACCAACAACGTGCTCTCTCCGGCCAATGGCGAGCCCATCATCGTGCCTTCTCAGGATGTGGTGCTCGGCCTCTACTACATGACCCGCGATCGGGCTGGCGCCAAAGGTGAGGGGATGTTCTTTGCTGATTTCGAGGAGGTCCACCGCGCCTACGAGAATCGTGCGGTCGAACTCCATGCCCGGATCCAGACTCGTATCATCGAGGAGGGGGCGGACGGAAAACGGAGTCGGCGTCGGGTCGAAACCACGGTGGGTCGCGCCCTGCTTTATGAGGTCGTACCAAAGCGTCTGTCTTTCGACTTGGTGAACCAGACCCTATCGAAGAAGGCTATTTCGCGGCTGATCAACACCTGCTACCGCCAACTTGGTCTCAAGGACACGGTCATCTTCGCTGACCAATTGATGTACACCGGCTTCACCTACGCCACCCGTTCGGGGGTATCGATTGGCGTGGATGATATGGTGGTACCCGAGGAAAAGCAGAAGATCCTGCATCGGGCCGAGGAGGAGGTGAAGGAAATCGAACAGCAATACGCCTCGGGGTTGGTCACCAACGGCGAACGTTACAACAAGGTGGTGGACATCTGGTCGCACACCAACGACCAAGTGGCCAAGGCGATGATGGACAAGCTCGGTACCGAACAGGCCCGACCGTCTCCAGAGCGCACCGCGCGGGCTTGGGCCGAACGCGAGATCAAGCGTATCGAGTCTGAACACAAAGCGGGGAGCGGTAGCAAGAAGGACAAGGCCGCTTATCGGGCGGCGCTTCAACCGGCGTTGGAGGCGCGTCGTCGGGGGCAACTACCCGAGGGGGTGGAGCCGCCACCAGTTGTGGTCAAACAAAGTTCCTTCAATTCCATCTACATGATGGCGGACTCCGGGGCACGTGGTTCTGCTGCCCAGATCCGCCAGCTCGCGGGGATGCGTGGCCTGATGGCCAAGCCAGACGGCTCCATCATCGAAACCCCGATCACAGCAAACTTTCGCGAGGGGCTGGACGTTCTCCAGTACTTTATTTCCACCCACGGTGCCCGTAAGGGATTAGCCGATACCGCACTCAAAACTGCCAACTCTGGTTATCTGACACGGCGTCTGGTAGACGTAGCGCAGGACTTAGTAGTTACCGAGCACGATTGCGGCACCGTCAACGGTTTGATTATGACCTCGCTGGTAGAAGGAGGTGACGTGGTGGAGCCGTTGCGTGAGCGCGTGCTGGGGCGTGTGACAGGGGACGATGTGTTTGTCCCAGGAACCAGAGAAGTATTGGTCCCATCGGGGAGGCTTCTCGACGAACAACTGGTCGAGTTGTTAGAGAGCAACAGCGTGGAACACATCAAGGTGCGTTCGCCGATCACCTGCGAGACCCGTTATGGCATCTGCTCCAGTTGTTACGGTCGTGACTTAGGACGTGGCCATTTGGTGAATGTCGGTGAGGCGGTGGGAGTTATTGCCGCGCAATCCATTGGCGAGCCGGGCACTCAGCTCACCATGCGTACCTTCCACATTGGTGGCGCGGCCTCCCGGGCGGCGGCGGTGAGCAATGTCCAGGTCAAATCCAAGGGAACCGTGCGTCTTCACAACATCAAAGTGGTGCAGCACAACGCCGGGCACCGCGTGGCGGTATCACGTTCGGGCGAACTCACTGTGGTCGATGAGCACGGGCGTGAGCGTGAACGTTACAGGATCCCCTATGGTGCGGTGTTGTCAGTGGGAGATGGCGAAGAGGTTCTGCCTGGCCAGATCGTGGTTGCCTGGGACCCCCATACGCGTCCAGTGATTACCGAGGTGGCGGGTATTCTGCGCTTCCAGGATTTCCAGGAAGGTACCACGGTACATCGCCAATTAGACGAGGTGACGGGTCTGTCTTCTCTGGTCATTACCGATCCCAAGTTGCGCGGTTCAGGGGCCAAGGATCTGCGGCCGATGGTTAAATTGGTGGATAATCAGAATCAGGATATTAATATTGCGGGTACTGACCTACCCGCCCACTATTTCTTACCGGCCGGAGCAATTGTCGGTGTTGATGATGGGGCACAGGTTGGGGTGGGCGACGTAATTGCCCGTATCCCCCAGGAGTCCTCCAAGACTCGCGATATTACCGGCGGTTTGCCACGGGTGGCCGATCTATTCGAGGCACGCAAACCCAAAGACCCTGCGGTCCTTGCCGAGGTCTCGGGTATGGTGAGTTTCGGTAAAGACACCAAGGGCAAGCAGCGGTTGATCATCACCCCAACCGATGGAGGCGAGCCTCATGAGGAATTGATTCCCAAGTGGCGTCAGGTAATCGTCTTCGAGGGTGAACACGTTGAGCGTGGTGAGGTTGTGGTCGAGGGGGCACCCGCGCCGCATGACATTCTGCGTCTACTCGGGGTATCGGCGCTCGCTACTTACATCATTGACGAGGTTCAGGATGTCTATCGATTACAGGGTGTGAAGATCAATGACAAACACATCGAGGTGATTGTTCGTCAGATGCTGCGCAAAGCAGAGATCACCGATGCCGGTGATACTCGTTTCCTCAAGGGGGAACAGGTCGACCGTCCGCGAGTCTTGGAGGACAACGAAAAGGTGATTGCTCAGGGTAAACAGCCAGCTACTTTCGACCCGGTGCTGCTTGGAATTACCAAGGCCTCGCTCGCCACGGAGTCTTTTATTTCAGCCGCCTCCTTCCAAGAAACTACGCGGGTGCTTACCGAGGCGTCGGTCAATGGCAAACGCGACGATCTTCGCGGTCTCAAGGAAAACGTCATCGTTGGCCGGCTCATTCCGGCGGGTACCGGTTTGGCCTACCACCTTGAACGCCGTCGCCGTCGTGAGTTGGGCCTTCCACCTATCCAGGCCAGTCAAGAAAGCATTTCTCCTCCCGAGGTACCCCACCGGGAGGCATTATTGGCGACCTTTCCGGAGATACCAGAGCCCGCAACCATCGCAGCGGTAGGAAAAGAAACAGATGGTATTGCCGGATAGAAAACAAAAGGACCGCCTACCCCCCCGAGGAGTAGAACAGGAAGTAGCGGGTAGTTGCACGAAATTTGTTTGAAACAGAGGAATGACTCTTCGAGGGTTATTGGAGATCTGGCTACCCACTTAAGCCGCGACAGTAATAGAAATCGATGATTAATAGGGATGGCATCTCACCCTACATTTTTCAAGAAGATAGTTATCTGCGAGACGGATGGAAGCGTCTGCCCCTCGTCGGATATACCTGCGTGTGTCGCGAATTAAGTGGATAGCTCCCTCATTAGATAGGGAGTTCGGAGGAAGCGTTCATTCCCTCTGGGAATACGGGCGTCTCGTCCGTTCTTGTGCGACCAAAATGGTCGCGCTCCCAGAGGGATCTGAACGGTCCGTTGATTCTTGTCTGTCTCTTTAACCCGTCCATCCAGCCTGCGTAGGGTGCGGTGAGGAACGAACCGCATCATTCACATTATTTCCCCCCCCCCCCTCGACAACCATTTCGAGGCGGGTAGTGCCCCAATCTATAGGATGAGTTAACATTCCATTCCGGTATTTTCATGCAAAATTAGGAGTGGCTCATATTGAGTTTTGAGGACATGCCGCCGGTTGTAACAAGACATCCAGGAGCGATCCCAACAAAGCCCGACCACGCCG
>CAUYTY010000246.1 GCA_963575655.1 Gammaproteobacteria bacterium
CCAGCGGTGCAACCAACCCATCCAGCGCAGGTCGTACACCCACCACAGTTCCCGCTTCCCCCCCCCCCGCCCACCACCGAGGCCGGCCCCCCCCCCGCGACCGGCAGCCACCCCGGATATCGAGACATCGATACGGGGAATGGCCCGTTCCCTGACCAACCGTGACATCCCCTGCGTCTTTGTGCTGCACCTCGCCTCACGTCTGGCGGTCGCCCCGGATCGGTTGAGCCGCGCCGAGCAAACACTATTTACCCGCCTACTCAAGGCATCGCTGGAGGCACGCGAGGTGGTGCGTGGGAAACGACGCTGGAATAACACTCTAATCCTGGTCTGTGAGCGTCCTAACGACCTACCCGCTTTTCTATACGTGGACAATCCCCGCGCCCGCACCATTCGCTTGGAGTCGCCTAACTCCGCCGACCGTGCCCGTTTCCTGCGTGGGAGTTATGCCAGCTTCTACGGTGCACGCCCGGATCAACCTTCCTCTACGGAGTTAACCGCACTATTCGCCGCCCTCACCGAGGGCCTTTCCTACCATGAGCTACGTGCTTTAATCGGATTGTCGCTACGCGAATCGATCCCCATCGACCAGCCTCGTGCCCTCACCGACCGCTACAAATATGGCGTCACCGAAAGCGAGTGGGAACGGCTGGATCGCACCCGTCTCGCCGGGGCGGAGGACCTGATACGCAATCGGGTCAAAGGTCAAGACCCTGCCCTGCGTAGGGTGCTAGAGGTGGTCAAGCGCGCACGACTTGGCCTAGCTGCAGGGACCAGTGGGACAAGCCAACGCCCGCGTGGGGTATTGTTCTTCGCCGGTCCCACAGGGGTAGGCAAGACCGAGTTGGCCAAGGCCCTGGCAGAACTGTTATTCGGACGCGAAGAACGCCTAGTACGTTTTGATATGAGTGAATACGCCGCCCCTCATGCCGAGGCGCGCCTACTCGGGGCGCCCCCTGGCTACGTAGGCTACGAAGAGGGCGGTAAACTCACCAATGCCATGAAGGAACAACCATTTTCCGTCCTACTCTTTGATGAAGTAGAAAAAGCACACGCGAGTATTTTCGATAAGTTCTTGCAGGTCCTCGACGATGGTCGAATTACCGATGGGCGCGGCGAGACGGTTTACTTTTCTGAGTCGGTGATCATCTTTACCAGTAACCTCGGTACTGTGACGACGACATCCGATGGTACGCGGGAAGTCCTGGTTTCTGCCGAGCAATCCTATACCGAATTGCGTGACCGTATCCTAATGGCAATCCGCCGCCATTTCAATGTAGTCTTGGGGCGGCCCGAAATCCTCAATCGCTTTGGCGATAACTTTGTGGTCTTTGATTTTATCCGTCCACCGGTAGACGAACAGATTCTAGATCGGTTATTAGATCAATTGGTCAGATCCGTAGCGGAACAACACCAATGGCATCTGAGTTTATCGGAAGAGGTCCGAGCAACCTTGGTAGTTCTCGCACGCGGGCGTTTAGAACACGGTGGGCGCGGAATCCGTAATCTAATCGATGCCGCTCTCGTCAATCCCTTGGCTGCGGCCTTATTCGATGCCAATCCCCTCGCCGGGACAAATATCCAGATTACATCACTCCTCGACCGTGGCGAGGAGGTCGGGAATCGATTCTCTTTGGGAATGACCGTAGGAACTGTTAATTAAAAAGTTGCACTTCGAGTTTGAATCCGCACAATCACTATCCTGGATCAGGAAAGCATTGCCCTGAAAGGTGGGTTGCCAAAAACAGTAAAATTATTCAGAAAACGGGTACCACTGGAGGATCTTAAAAAGTTTCTTTGGGAAATCATTGAAAGCAAGATCAAATCGGAAATTCTCTCCATGCCCGTACTCCATTCCTGACGTAACCACCCACCCTCCTCCCATTGGAGGAGGAGTGAACGGTTATCCCAGAAAAACCTGAGCAATTACCTCAGAGGTAGGGATTGAAGTTTCGTTCCTCACCGAAGGTACTTTCCGGTCCATGGCCGGGCGTAAAGGTAATATCATCACCTCGAGGCAAGAGTTTGCCCTTGATGGCATTGATTAGGTCGGCGTGATTGCCCCCTGGGAAATCGGTACGACCAATACTACCAGCAAATAGCACGTCACCCACAAAGGCATGGCGAGTACTTGGCTCAATAAAGACCACATGCCCCGGAGTATGACCAGGGCAATGCACCACATCCAGCATACAGTGACCAATCTGCACCGTATCGCCATCTTTCAACCAGCGTGTAGGCGTAAAGTGCTCAGCCGATGGGAATCCAAACATCGCAGACTGCTGCGGCAGTCCGTCGATCCAGTATTGGTCACCAGAGTGAGGCCCGATGATAGGCAGATCTAACATACGTGCTAGTGTACCCACTGCACCCGCATGGTCGATATGTGCGTGCGTGACCCACAACGCCTTGAGTGTTAAGCCATGCGCCTGCACTGCGGCCAATAGGTCGGGAATGTCGCCGCCTGGGTCAATCAAGGCAGCCTCCAGAGTCTCAGTACACCACACCAATGAGCAATTCTGCTCAAAACTAGTGACGGAAATAGTTTGGTATTGGAACATGGGAATTATTGATTTCTGCTAACAAGACAATGCCACCTTACGCCGCCATCGCATCCATATACGAACAAGGCCGAGTAACTAGCATCACCGAGAAAAGCTATACGCCTACCAGTCTTGATAAAAAATAACCGTCCAGCCCTCCGAGAGATTAGTAACCATCTCCAGGGGTGATGAACGGTTATTTTAACAACTCACCCAAAGGTCAAACCATTAGGGTGAACGATGCTCCATATGAATCATCATGGTACTCATGGCGGCCAATCCATTATTCCCCTCGTTGGTTTCTCTGACGCAATTAGACGGGTCAGCATAGGCGCCCAGGTAATAATTTCCCGGGGCTACCGATGAAGGAATATGGAGCGAACCATGGCACACTGAGGTTCTTGACCCCGGCAAATTGGAGATATCGCACCCTACCCTCGTATCTATGTCGGAGGTGGTGATCATCCGATCATTCGAGAGATAGAACCTGACCTGGAATGGACCAGTCCGTGACGGGAAGTTCCGATTCTTGACCATCGCCACCACGTTTACAATCGAGCCGGCATCCGCCATTGCCGGGCCAGTCACCCCGGTAATGGTCAGGTCCGCATCAAACATCACCCCTGTCGTCACAGTGATTCGATTCGAGGCGGTCAACCGATTATTCTCTTCATTGGTCTCCCTCACCCGATTGCGCAGATCGGCATAGACGCCGAGGTAATAATCTCTGGGGGCAGCCGAGGTAGGAACACCTACTGGCCCATAACATATAAAAGTATTCCCCGCTTCCAACCCCGCGACATCACATCCCCAGCCAGTATCCACATCGGAACGGGTAACGTTCCTATCCTTGGAGAGATAAAACCTGATATGAAATGGACCCACCGCTGCCGTTCCTTGATTCATAACCGTCGCCTGAGCCCCTTCAAGCATCTCGCCTTGAACACCCATCGACGGACTGAGCACCCCGGTAACAACAATATCCGACATCGCGTTGCCCTGGGTTACCACCTGAACCAAGCTATCGCTACTCGCGGAGTAATTGTTGTCACCGCTATAGCTCGCCACTAGGGTGTGGTTGCCCAACGTGAGAGAGTCGGTGGAATAACCCGCTTGACCATTGGTGAGACTGATCATACCGACGGAATTACCATCCAAGGTAAAAGCGACCGTACCGGTAGGAATAGGGGTAGAAGGAGGTGCCTGCGGGGCTACCGTAGCCGTAAAGGTAACGTTCTGACCTACGCGGGAAGGATTGTGAGTAGCGTGCAGCGAGACCTGCGAGGAAGCAGTAGAGGGTGCAGGCACCAAAATATCTCGGCTGGCATTCTGCGTCACCAAATGGGTGCCAGTCACCCGTGCGGAAAAGGAAAGCGTTCCCGTTACCGCGCCCGTGGCGTACACATCCCAGGTCGCTTGCGTCGTATCACGGGCGTCCACCGTGCCAATCGTCTTGCTCAGATTGCCAGACGCCAACACCAAACCATCAGGCAGAGTCAGAGTTGCCGTCACATTGCTGAGCGCCGTCGCCCCCGTATTGGATATATAGAGCGTCACCGGGAAGGGATTGGGGCTGTAATGACCCGCCACCATGGTTAATTCCGCTGGCGCACTCAAGGCGATTGAACCATTGACCGTCAACTCACTGAGGCCATAATAGGTAGTACGCGTGATCGATTCACCGGGTTGGAGTTCCACCGGATTCCAATAGATCCCGATTGCACTATCACGAGTCACCTCTTGCGAAGGATTCACGGTGAAGTCCCATGGAGTATCGTTAATATGACCCCAGTAGGCAAAAACGACTCGGTCGGGAAGTTGTCCATTATCCAAGAGGGTACCACGCGCCTTCGCACTATTTGAATCGGTAAGACTCTCGAAAGCCTCCCAATAGATGGGTACGTCTGCCCCAGAGTATTCCTGTTCGGTCGTAATTTCGCCAATGGAGGGTGCCCGGAAAGGAGCGCCGTCATTGCGGCCCAGCATCGTATCCAACATTACGCGCACGCCCACATGATGTGGAAGCACACTATGGTTGGTCAGGACATAGGAGATCTTCATGGTATCGGCATTCCCCGAACTGCCATCAACGATCTCTAGATTCTGAACAACCCCAATATCTTGTACACGCCACTCACCTTGATTGGTAGTGCCACTGGTATTGTGAGGGGCGGTGACCTCAGTGCCAAAGCTATTCGTATTGTAATTCCAATGATCGGAACCATCAACGCGAATGGTGGTGCCTGATGACCATGGGCCTGGATGCCCATAGAGCAAAATCGGACCAGAAGGAATACCACAGGTATAATTCCCGCTTTGAGCAACCGCGACCTCCAGATAATCAGTCGAGGGACTAACGGTTGCAGCACCGACGGCCGACAGCATAGACACCGGTCCTTTTGGCGCTTTCTTGCCACGCTTCATATCATCGTTATTTCCCGAAGATACGGCATGGTCCGGGTTAGGTGAGAGCGGCTGGGCGTTCACAGGAACGGTCAGCAGCAACAGCACACTCAGAATCACAAAAACAAAACTACTTTTGCGTTTCATTAGGGTTGCTCACTGTAAAATGGGATACGGAAGAACTCGCAAAGCCAAACCATCTGGCCTCTCGAAAACACGTTTCAAAAACAACTAACACAACTTGCTGACTTAATCTTTTGCGTAGCCAATTCAACGATCAACCTCATCGGTAACCCGATAAGGCAGATCCTCTAGTATCACCTCCGCAATGTGTATTGTCAACGGATGGAAGTAAACTTCTGGTAATAGATGACTTAACTCAAGCTGCTACCCATAACCTGTCACATCATCATCCCGGCAGAAAACGCCAGAATCTACGTTCCCGCACTCGACGGGTTACCCCCTCGATGATTGAGCCAGTACTCCACGGTCTTCAGAAAATGTTCAACGTCGAGCGGCTTTGTCAGATATTCGACAAAACCCGCTGCCATCCCGCGGGCAATGTCGCGAGACATGGCATGAGCAGTAATGGCGATGACGGGAATGGTTCGCAATCGGTCATTACTCTTGAATACTTCCAAGATCTGATAGCCATCCATCCCCTGCAAATTGATGTCCAACAGAATCAAGTCTGGATGCTGGGTCAAGGCTAGTTCAATACCCAATTCTGATGTAGATGCGGTAAGAAAATTCAGATGAGGGCGCCGACGTAGCAACTGACCAACCAACCTAAGATTGGCCAGATTATCCTCAATATAAAGCACCTGATGGCGCACCTCGCTGGCTTCCGATGCTGGAACATCTTCTTCTGTTTCCTTATTCGCGTAGCTTACCAATGATGCAGCAATTGGCAATTCGATCCAAAAGGTGCTTCCCACCCCAACCTTACTTTCTACGCCAACGCTCCCACCCATCATCTCAACCAAGCGACGAGTAATGGTGAGACCGATCCCAGTACCCTCCACCTCACTATTCTCTGCGCCCAATCGGTTAAATGGTTGAAAGAGCGCGGACAGACGTTCTGGAGGAATACCGTGACCCGTATCGGATACCGCAAAACGCAGACGCTCTGGTTCGCTAGGCAACATCTCCAAATAAACGTTACCACCTTCACGATTATATTTGATGGCATTGGAAAATAGATTAAGCAAGGCTTGTTTGAGACTCATACGATCAGCCTGCATTACCATCTCAGAGAGGTCTCCATTACGGAAGGTAATACCACGCCCAACGGCCAATGGATAGACAAGATCGAGACATTCATCAACCAAGCCGGCAAGTTCAATGGGCTCCAAGGATAAGTCAATACGACCCGCCTCGATCTTGGCCAAGTCCAATACCTTATTAATCAGATCCAACAGATGACGTCCGGCATTGAGGATCTCGGCCACACTACTCTTTTGATCCTCATTCAGGTGACCGTAGATCTCCAAGAACTGGGCAAACCCGAGAATAGCATTCATCGGGGTACGCAGTTCATGACTCATATTAGAGAGAAAATCAGACTTGGCCTGATTAGAGCTTTCCGCAGCTTCCTTGGCTTGTGCCAACTCCATGCGTCGCGTCAATTCTTCCGTGTAGTCGGTAAAGATATTAAAGACATACTGGATCCGACCATCCGCCGAGGTAACCGTACCAATGTTACTAGCCGAGACAAATTGACTACCATCGCTTCGCTGCATTGGTAACAATCCCGACCAGCCTTGTCCTTGAACTACCGTTGCAAAGACCTCTTTTGCAGTCGATATTGCCTCTTCAGGCAAGAGGATGAAAAATGATTTTCCTTCGAGTTCCTCTTGACGGTAACCAAGTAATTGTTCATGGGCCTGGTTAATATATACGATACGACCCAGCCGGTCAGTAATGCGAATCCCCTGCCCAGAGGCATCAAAGATCCGTCGGAATAAAGCAAGGCGCTCCTCCACTATTTTTCGGTCGGTAATATCCTGCACCGTACCAGTCATGCGTAGTAGTCTACCCTGGATATCGAAATCACCCCGGGCTTCTTCGTGTACCCAACGGATCTCGTCGCAGCCTACCACGAGCCGATAATCAATACTATGACACTCATCAGAGTGCAAGGCATCCTGTTCCGATTGCTTTACTTCGGGCAGGTCATCAGGGTGGATGTAGGAATAGAATTGCTCCCGACTGGGCACTACATCACCGGGTTTGAGTCGAAGGATTCGATAGATCTCATCAGACCAGAAAAGTTTTTCGCTCGCCGTATTCCAACTCCAATGTCCCAAATGGGCAATTGATTGAGCAACCCGAAGGGCCTGCTCACTACGCTTTAAGGCCGTAATATCGGTGCGAATCGCAACATACTGGTAAGGCTTTCCCTGAGTATCAAGGAAAGGGGTAATGGTGGACTCGCTCCAGTAGAATCCGCCATCCTTGCGCCGATTATAGATCTCGCTTTTCCAGATCTGACCTGTGGTAATAGTGCGCCACATCTCTCGATAAAACTCAGGTGGATGGTATCCCGATTTGAATAATCGATGATTCTTGCCCAATAACTCCTCGCGTAAATAACCGCTGACCTTGCAAAATTTATCGTTGACGTAGGTAATGCGCCCAGTCGTATCAGTAATACTCACGAGGGCATGTTGGTCGAGCGCGAGGTGTTCGCGCTCGCGCTCGTAGAGGGTAGATTTGAGACGGACCATGACCTCGTCATACTGGCGGGCACGACGGGCACGAGCGGTTACCGCAGCGATCAAATGGGCGGGTTGGACCGGTTTGACCAGAAAATCATCCCCTCCCAGATTAAGGGCAATAAGCTGCCGACTCATATCGATCTCGGCGGAGAGAAACAGAATCGGCAGGTGGGCGTAGATCTCTTGCCCACGCAGCACCGCCGCCAACTCAGGGCCGGTCGCACCGGGCATATACACATCGAGTAACAGTACCTCAGGGACAAAGGCGCGGACCATTTCCAAGGTCTGGAGCGGGTCCTGCACTGCATGAACCTCCATCCCCGCCTGGCGTAGCACCATCGCCTGCGCTTGGAGTAGCACCGGGTCATCGTCCACCAACATCACCCGATAGGGCCGTCTCGGGATACGCTCGGTCAATTCGTCCAACAGGCGCACCAAGCGATCAGTATCCACCGGCCTGATGAGATAACGACTAGCCCCTACGCGGTAGGCGGTTAGTTGAGTATCGAGATCATCACGTACTGAAATGAAAATGACCGGCAAAAAACCGGGCTGGCGTGACTTGATCCCAGAGATAACCTGCGCGCCTGCGGTTTCTCCTTCGGGAAAGGCCATGTCCATGACCACTGCGGCGGGACGTTCGTCGTCGGCATAGGCCAGACGAAAGGCGGGCAAGGTGGGAAAAACGCGGACTCGGTAGCCGTGCGCCTCCAGCGCGTGACTTAGCTCTCGAACCTGCCCGGGGTCCTCCTCAACGAGATGGACGAGAGGGCGTTGGCTACTCATTAGGGATTCGCCGTAATCTGCGGCATACGTATGCAATAGAGAACGCTGGGATGTACGGCGGCATAGTGGGATTAGCGGACATGGAAACCTTCACCTACCCGCATCAATAAGCTGTCAATAATGGCCAGCGTTAACGGTAGCTTGAGGATAATGGCCGTACCCTGACCTTGTTCACTCTCCAGCTCGATGGCGCCGTGTAGGGTGTCGATGGCGCGTCTGACCACGTCCATACCGACGCCGCGACCGGAAACATTAGTGACCTCAACAGCAGTCGAGAAACCAGGTTGGAGGATATAGCGGAACAACTCCACCGTACTCACCTCTTGACCGGATTGGAGTAGACCACACTGCTCGGCCTTGGCACGAATGGCAACGCGATCCAGACCACGACCATCGTCCTTGATGGTGATCACGACTTGCTCACCGGAATGCAACGCCCCCAGCAGCAACCGCCCTACTGCCGGTTTGCCGGCGGCTATCCGCTCACTCGGGGACTCGATGCCATGGTCAATGGCGTTGCGGATTAGGTGCACCAACGGGTCGTGGAGCCCCTCGATCAAAAGTTTATCAAGTGTGGTCGCCTCACCCGACAGGGTTAATTCAACCTTCTTACCTAATTCGTACGCCAGATCATGGGCCACCCGGCGAAAACGCCTAAACAACGCACCAATCGGCAACATCCGCAAGGTCATGGTCGTGTCACGCAACCCAGCAGCCAATCGCTCGATATCCTTTGCAATCGATTTCAAGACCGGGCTGGTCTCAACCTCCATCACCCGAGACAACCGTTCCTGGATAACAACCAATTCAGCCACTTGATCCATCAGATGGTTAAGCTGCTTTACCGGCACACGAAGGGTACCACTCGCCGCTGCCGTATCCCGTACCTTGGTTGCAGGAGGATGCAAAAACTGCACATCACCAAGTAGGGCAGTACCCCAATCTTTTGACATTTGATCGGCTTCGATTAGATGCTGATTTAATGGTTGGATCGGCATACTTTTTAGATTAACTGGGATGAGGCCATTAACCACCGTTGTAGAAGGGGTGGCGGGTGGTTGTTCCGTAGTCAGTTCGGCAATTGCGGCGAGCAGGATTGTCCCGCGCGCCGGGTCAACGTCTTCCGAACGCTCCAGCAGACTCCGAATATGGTCAGCAACAAGTAACGCCAACGCCACCAGTTGCGGCGTGACCAGCAATACACCGTTGCGTACGCGAACCAAGGTGGTCTCGACCTGATGAATAAACGCAGCCAGGGTGTCCCAGCCGAACATCATGCCCGCCCCCTTGAGCGAATGTAGCGCCCGAAACGCGCTATCAACAAGGTCAGCGTCATCGGGAGATACCTCCAAATTAAGCAGGGCCTCTTCCAACTGCACCAGCAACTCGCCTGCTTCTTGTTTAAATTCCTCGGCCGGATCAACTCCATCCATTATGAGGTTCTCGTGTCGTTAAGGATGTAGAAATAGAAAACAAGGGCTTTGATCATCTCAATTCTGCCTGATTTTAACGTTGCCACCCAACTTGGGGGAGTCCTAGCGATAACATCATCGCCTTATACCCCCCCCCTCGGAGATGACGTGGAGATAACCGGGCGGATCAGCACCCGATCCCCCGGAGCAAGCCGATTACCAGGAACTTTAACAGTAGTTTCAAGACCCTGGGACTGAATTACGGTAGCAGTTAGGGTTGTACCAGTGGGGGCCAGCAAGGTAGCAGGATTAGTCCGATCAGGGGCAAGCAAGAGGGGATTGAAGGGGGCAACCGTTACCACCTTGCCAGATCGCAGACCACTGGAGGCCGGCAGATCCAAGGACAGCAGATTACCCTTGACTCGCAACACGGAGGCAACCAGCGGACGTTTGGCGGTGGTGGCCTCTACCCAATCCGCCAGATCCTTCACGAGTCCGTTACTCCCGTCTACGCCCGTGAACTCTACGGCGAGGCGCTGACGGTCCAGCACTACCCCGGTCACGCCTTCATGGAAAAAAACCTCCAAGTCCAAACGGTACTGCACGGTAGCCTCTTTCCAGGGGAGAAAGTTCGGGATCTCTTCCCTGGACATATTCCACAACACCCCCGAAAACACCAATTCAGCGCCGGTCGTAGTCGCTAGACGACGCACCGAGATAGCGTCAGAGAGGGTGGTCAGGGGGGTATTGTCGTTGGGGGCAATTAGTTGATAGTGGCCCGGATCCGTCACCACCACTTGACCCCCAGCGATTAGACGCTCGGCCAATTTGCTCACCAAGGCTGCGGCCAAGGCGCCGCCCTCGGCACTCCCTGGATGGGCCAGATACAGTTGAGCAAGGGCCAGACGGGGGTGGATCTCCTCGGCGCCGATCCGTATCCGCAAAATCAGGGTATCACCCTCGACCCACTCGCCAATGACGGTATAGCCACCAGGACCCAGGGAAGGTTGATGGGCGCGATCGAGGGCATCCTCTAGGGCGAGGGCATGGGCGCGGGCGCGGGCGCGGTTACCAGCGAGTGTTGCACGCCCCTCGACTTCCAGGGCCTGCCCCACTGAGCAGGTGAAAAGTAATAGGAAACAAAGAAATAGACGACAGCGGCGAGCAAACATGGCGAGACCAACACGCAACTTGGGGGGAACACCCCGACAATTTTCCAAAGGCATCATCGAGGAGCGGATTGTCAAACTTGGTCCATTAATAATATCTTCAACGACCACGATCCCCATACTGGAGAGATCAGGAGAGACCGTATGAGCCGTGTGGCTGCTATTCAGATGGCCTCTGGGCCAAACATCAGTGCCAACTTGTTGGAAGCCGATCGGCTCATCGCCCAGGCGGCCGCCGATGGGGCGAAACTTATTGTATTACCGGAGGATTTTGCGCTCATCGGTGCCGACCAAGACAAGCTGAAGGCCCGTGAGGCCGACGGTAAGGGTCCCATTCAAGATTTTCTGGCCCAGCACGCCGCCCGCCACGGGGTCTGGATCGTGGGGGGTACGATACCGTTGGTCGCCAATGCCCCCGACAAGGTCCGCGCCGCGTGTCTGGTCTACGACGCCAGCGGACAGCGTGTCGCCCGCTACGACAAGATCCACCTCTTCGATGTCTACCTGGAAGAAACCGGAGAGAAATACACCGAATCCCTGACCATCGAGCCGGGAAGATCCACAGTGGTGATCAACACGCCTTTCGGACGGGTGGGACTGGCCGTGTGCTACGACCTACGTTTTCCAGAGTTGCTGCGGAATATGTTAGAGCAAGGTATCGAGATCGTAACCTTGCCCGCCGCCTTTACCGCCATCACCGGAAAGGCCCATTGGGAACCGCTAGTACGCGCCCGTGCCATTGAGAATCTCTGCTACGTAGTCGCCGCAGCCCAGGGAGGCTATCACCTCAATGGCCGAGAGACCCACGGCGATAGCATGATCGTCGACCCTTGGGGCGTAGTCCTCGACCGTCTCGCCCGTGGATCTGGAGTTGTCTCCGCCCCCCTCGACCGAAAACGGTTATTGTCGATCCGGCGCAATTTCCCAACGATTGAGCACACCCGGTTACGTTGCAGCATCGTATAACTGTGCGAGACACGCGCGGATCATTTTTGGGAAACCTCGGATTCGCTAAACTGGGAAGGTGGCGACTTGAGTTAAGTGTTGGGCTGTCGAGATGATATCAGACTAGGCTATCCACCTAATCCGCGATACTTCGTTTACTCAACTCAAACGGCTACTCGGTGCCTCGCTAAAAAACCCGGCTTTGTGTTTACATCATTCCCACGCTCCGCGTGAGAATGATGTAACTGTTTGTTTTAGTAGAAACTCCCTTAACTTAATGGCAGTGACGCTCCGCGTGAGAATGATGTACGAAACTATCATTGCATTGCAGTAAGTAACCCAAGTTGCCACCTACTTGCCCCCTCCCCAGCCCTCCCCGTAAACGGGGAGGGAGTAGGCCGCAGACCTCCCCCCGTTTACGGGGAGATTGAGGGGGGACGATTGGATGCGATCCCGAATTTTGAATAGGTGGCAACTTGGGTTAAGTAGCTGTTTTACGCTAATAACTTTTACAAAAAGACAGCCTGACGAAACGGCGACTAAGGCCAATTGACCTACAACCACTATTAAGGCGGCGTGCGCTCCGAGGTCTCCAATTAATATTTGGTGAATGGTTACTCTTGGGCAATAAGAGATTGCGGATGAATAATGTTGGAATTATTTCTCATTTCGAAGGGTCGAGGGGAGGAAGCTCTGCCTTTGATGTTGGAATCAACGGCTTTAATCTAAATTGGGTACCGTTCTTTCCCGGCTATCAGCAACTCACGAGTCTAGTGACGCACACCTTATCGTGTGTAGCTGATCAAGTGGGGGCTTGTGAGTTTTTCCTCACAAGCCCCTCGATCCCAAACGGTCGAGAAGTTCTTGACCGCTGTCCATGTGGTGGTTATGGCCCAGCGTTGCGGTGTTAATACTTACCGTTACTCTGAGGATTGGGGGCACGATATATTTTTAATCCGGTTTAATACAAACCCCTTTTGTGTCAATTTCAAGGCTAGGGTGAAGGCCGCGATCAGACTACTGTGGTCGGCACGACCGCTACCAGCTAGTTCTAGGGCGGTACCGTGGTCTACGGAGGTTCGCACGATGGGGAGTCCGAGGGTGACATTGACGGCGCGCCCGAAACCCAAGTGTTTGAGTACCGGTAGCCCTTGGTCGTGGTACATGGCCAACACGGCGGCGGCGTCGGCGAGACGGGTTGGAGTGAAGGCCGTATCGGCCGGGAGAGGACCCACCAGATCCATCCCCTGCATTCGCAGAGTCTCTAGGACGGGGGTAATGACCTCGATCTCCTCATGACCCAGATGGCCGCCCTCACCGGCGTGCGGATTGAGTCCACAGACCAAGATGCGCGGGGCGTGGAGACCAAAACGCCGGACCAGCTCCCCGTGAAGAATGGTTAACACTGCCGTGAGGCCCTCGCGAGTGAGGGCGGCGCTCACCTCGCGCAACGGTAGATGGGTAGTTGCCAACGCCACTCGCAGCCCAGGAATGGCCAACATCATGACCACTGTGGTAGTACCAGTGAGTGCGGCGAGGAATTCGGTATGGCCGGTAAAGGGGAAGCCTGCCTCGTTGATGACCCCTTTATGCACCGGCCCGGTCACCAGCGCGTCTACTTTTTCTGCCTGACAAAAGGCTACCGCAGTACGCAGGGTGTCAAGTACATAGGGTGCGTTGGTCAGGTCGAGGCGTCCCGGTTGTTCCATGGTTTGCAACGAGACGGGTACGATGGCCAATTCTCCCGGTCGATGGGGCGACGGTGGTGTTGCAGCATCGAAGGGATACAGTCGTAACGGTAATCCCAGCAGAGCCGCCCGACGTTCCAGTAAGCCGGGATCGGCCACTACCACCGGTTCGGCAGACAGGGGCTCTTGAACCATGCGAAGACAAAGGTCAGGGCCGACACCCGCTGGTTCTCCAGGGGTAAGGACCAGACGGCGGGGGGGTGCAATAGTGAAAGTCATCGGTGTCCCCGAGAAACCCCGCCCTTCAGGGCGGGGAGGAAAGGGGACGGTTTTCTCCGCCCCTTTGGATAGCAAAATCTTTAAAGTTGCCGGTCTTTCCCGGCTGTCAGCCCGTAAGGGCCTAGTGACGCACACCTTGCGGTGTGGCTCCCCTCGCTCGCTTATTCGTGGGTTTTTGTACCCTTTCGGGTCCATCCTTGGCAGCAGCACTGGCTTCGACCCCGTATGCCTGTTTAACCACTGACCGCAGTGTCCGGAACTGAGGAAGCATCCCGGAGTGCCTATACACCGCTTGCGCGGATTCCACGATAAGGTCTCGTCGCAAAGCGACGGAGCTGGTCAACTTCAAGACTTGCTTTCACAAGCCTCGCCCTTTAGGGCGGGGTAGTTGACACTATTTCACCGGGTAACCAAGCTTGGTTGAGAATTTCTTGGGTCGTCCAGGGACAGGTTTGTGGAAAATGGCTCAATCCCGTTACCTCTGATGCGTGAGCCACGGCATCGGCCCAGATTTCCTCCTGCCACTCGACATCAGACAGCATCGATTTGAGACTAGGAGTTCTTTGAAGACGCCTCACAATACCCATCCGCTGATTTCTAATGGTCACCTCCCAACTTGCCCCTCTCCTCTCCATTTGGAATTGCCATTTGAGCAGATGTGCAAGCAAGATAGCCATTCGATTTGCCAGTTCTCGTTGTTCGCTTTTACCCACGTCTTCGATCTCATCTGCTAAATGTTTTAAGTCGAGCAAGGTGAAATTGCCGGATCGAATCCATTGTGCCTGTTGATTAGCCCAAGCAATGATATCTTGTTCATAACGAATGGCCTGCATCGGTGAATACTCCATGTTAAAAACCTATTTAGACCTTACCATTACAGCCTTGAGCCACGATGGTCGCGGTATTGCACGGCATGATGGTAAAGCGATATTCGTGGCCGGGGCCTTGCCCGGTGAAGAGATTCGGGCACAGATTCGTACCCACCATTCACATTTCGACGAGGCACGGCTACAGTGTGTACACACCCCTGCCCCCGAACGGAGGGTTCCAACCTGTCCGCACTTTGGCATTTGTGGTGGATGCAGTCTTCAGCACCTCGATTTTTCCCTGCAAAGTGCCCACAAGGAACAAGTGTTGAAGGATGCCCTAGAACGCATCGGTGGAATAGTGGTGGAGAATTGGCTGCCGCCCGTAATCGGTTCTCCGTGGGGGTATCGCTGCCGGACTCGCCTTGGGGTGGACCGAACTCATAGCGGGGAGATTAGATTCGGTTATCGGGGTAAGGCCAGCCACCATCTCACGGACCTCACCGACTGTCCGGTACTGCATCCGGCATTGTTGGCCCTCTTGCCAAAGTTGCGAACGCGCGTCCTTGCATGGGTCGAGTCGATCCGCGAGGTAGAGTTGGCTCAAGGGGACGAGGGTAACGGATTGCGATTGCACCTAGCGACTCCCCCCCGACGCCGTGACCTTAGGGTTTTGGAAGACTTCACCCAGGAGGAAGGTCTTAGCCTGTGGTGGTACGGTCCTGGCGCACAATCCTTGCGCCCTCTGGAGCCTACCCCTCTGGTCTACCGGCTTCCAGAATTCGCGGTGGAATTTCACTACACACCCGCTGACTTTACCCAGATCAATCTATCGTTGAATCGTTCCCTAGTGACGACGGTCTTGAAGCTGCTCACCCCCGTATCAGGGGAACGAATATTGGACCTCTATTGTGGTCTTGGTAACTTCACCCTGCCCTTGGCGCGCATCGGGGCTGAGGTATAGCAAAGCCACCATAAAATGATTACGCATAATTTGCGAAGACTTCCTCGGTAGTACAGCGTTCTCTTTTACGAATCGCCTTTAATTGCGCCCACTTATGTTCGATGGGATTGAAATCTGGTGAATAAGGTGGTAAATATTCCAGAATATGGCCCGCATTTTTGATGGATTTTTGAATTGGAAAGTTGCGTTATCCATCACAAGAACGCAATTGGGAGGAAGTTTTGGGAGTAAATCTTGGGTGATCCAAGAGTAAAACACATTACTATTGATGGTTCCGGTAAAGAGCGTTACACATACCAATCAACGCTCCAATGGCGTTCACTCGCCCTTTAGCATTCCAATCTTGCTTGCCAATCGGCGCGTAGCCATTGCGGCGTGGCATATCCACCGCGAATCCAGCCTCATCGACAAAAACTATGCTTCTCCCTTCTGCTTCATATACTTCCATTCGCTCTTGAAAGGCTGTTCTCTTCTCTTCATTTGCTTTTGGGTGTGATAGTGTTTTTTTCTTATAGCTGATTCTCATGCGTTTTAATGCTTGACCAATGCCGCTCCTACTCACCCCTAAACGTTTAGCTCGCTCGAATTGATAGGCGTCAGGGTGCATTTCAGCATCACGCGCCAGCGATTCCCTATTAATTTTCGTGGCGGGTTTGTCTCGAGTTAGTTTTGG
>CAUYTY010000247.1 GCA_963575655.1 Gammaproteobacteria bacterium
CCTCTCCTGTTAAGGAGAGGGGGGCGGGGGGTGAGGTTTCCGATAATGTCTATTTACTCCCTTTCTCAACGAGGGGGGGCAAATAATTACACAATCGTTAACGACTGTGCGCTCGCTGAATCAGCAGTGCCAAATTCTCGGGGCCGGCAAGTTTCACATGATCCGTGGGGCCTAGATCCAGGCGCAGACCTACCACATCGGCCTGGATTGGTAATTCGCGACCGCTCCGCTCTACTAACACTGCCAGCAGAATACCCGCCGGACGACCGTAATCGAATAGTTCGTTGAGCGCCGCACGAATAGTACGTCCGGTGTGGAGTACATCGTCCACCAGAATAAGGTGACGGCCATCGATACTAAATGGCAGGTAGGACGGCTTTACCTCTGGATTCATCCCAACGCGGGTAAAGTCATCACGGTAGAAAGAGATATCAAGGCGACCCAAGGGGCCAGGAAGATTAAGCAACTCTGACAGGTGCTGTGCAATCCACACCCCACCAGTACGAATACCCACCAGGAGGGGGGCAACGATATGGCGTTCTGCCAAGAGGTCGTTAATTTGCCGGGCAAAGGACGGCAGTAGGTCGTCGATCGAAGGGGGGGCCATGGAATTCATTGAGTTAAACCACCAGCATGGTTAGAGGCAGTCTGGTCGGCAAGCCAAGTCTGAAGGATGACCTGAGCGGCTACCCGGTCGATGTCTTCACGGCGGGTGGGACGTAACTGAGCACCGGAACGAGCGGACCTCCCTCGTACAAGGTAGCCCTCGCCTGCCACCAAACGAGACTCTGCCTCCCGGGAGGAAAGATGCTCATCGACGGTATGAACCGGTAACCGGTAGCGCCCTTCGAGGCGGCGGACGAAGGCCCGTACCGCAGTCAGGAAGGAGGTCTCGGTACCGTCGGCGGTAATCGGCAGCCCCACCACCAAGGCAATTGGGCTCCACTCTGCGATCAATCGCGTGACCACCTCCCAATCCGGGCGCCCGTCGGTACAACGTAGCGTCTGGAGGGGGGTCGCAGTACCGGTAAGTGTCTGTCCCACGGCCACACCGATACGACGTAGCCCAAAGTCAAAACCCAATATCGTACCGGAGGAATTATTCACTGGTCAGGGTACTGCATCCGCCTATCCGTGCCCCACTTCGCCGGAGAGGAGATTCAGATCGATCCCGAGGACCATGGCAGCGGCGTGCCAACGTCGATCCACCGGCGTCTCGAACAGAACGCGCAGGTCAGCGGGGCCGCTCAGCCAGGCGTTACCAGCAATCTCTCGTTCGAGCTGCCCCGCGCCCCAACCCGCGTAGCCCAAAGCCACCAGGGAACGACGCGGGCCAGTACCGTTGGCCATCGCCACTAGGATATCGCGGGAAGTAGTGACAGCGATGGTATCAGTCACCGCCAAGGAGGCCTCCCAGTTCCCCACCGGCTGGTGGATCACGAAGCCCCGCTCACGTTGCACGGGACCTCCCAAGAAGACCGGTTGATTATGAGACACTTTCTCTCGATCCTCCGTGCCGATCCCCATCTGATCGAGGACCTCTCCCACGGTGATGGCGAGGGGACGATTGATCACGATCCCCATCGCTCCTTCACGGCTGTGTTCACAGATGTAGGTCACCGTGTGGAAAAAATTGGGGTCCGCCAGCATCGGCATGGCGATAAGAAAGTGATTGGTGAAGGAGGAGCTGAAATCGGCCATACGGATAGTATGAGTGAGGCCATGGAGGCATACAAGGCCCCGAAGATATATCAGGGGCGTGACTGTGGAATTGCTAACCCAAGGTTAGTAACTGACCATCCGCCCAATTTTATCCTCGGTCCATGAGATTGCGGTAAGCTACAGATTTCTAGGAAGACTTTCAATGACCGCCATCACCGTACCTAACTTGCTCACCCTTATGGGTGAATTGATCGCCCTCCCTTCTGTTAGCAGCGTCAGCCCAGAATACGACCAGGGTAATCTGGCAGTCGTAGAACGGTTGGGAGAATGGTTGGAGGCACTGGGCTTTGCCGTGGAACTGCTGCCATTATCCAATCGACCCGGCAAGGCGAATCTTATCGCTACCCTGGGTCGAGGCCCTGGCGGATTGGTGTTGGCGGGTCATACCGATACTGTGCCCTACGACGCCCCCCTGTGGCGTCACGACCCGCTTCGCCTCACTGAGGCCAATGGCCGTCTCTACGGCCTGGGCACTTCCGATATGAAAGGATTCTTTCCTCTTGTTATTGAAGCAGCACTCCGCTTTCAGGCAAAGGATCTGGCTGAACCCTTGATCGTGCTCGCCACCGCTGACGAAGAAAGCAGCATGGACGGTGCCAAGATGTTGGTAGAAATGGGGCAGCCTCGTGCCCGTTATGCCGTGATTGGCGAACCCACCGGTTTGATCCCAATACGAATGCACAAGGGGATCTTGATGGAGGGCATTCGGCTGCTGGGTCGCTCGGGACACTCCAGCGACCCCTCATTGGGGATAAGCGCCCTTGATGGGATGTCTCGGATATTGGTGGAGCTGCTGGCTTGGCGCACAGAATTACAGACCCACCACCATAACGCCCTGTTTCGAGTACCGGTCCCGACCCTAAATCTGGGACGCATCCACGGTGGCGATAATCCTAACCGTATCTGTGGCATGTGTGAGTTACACATCGACCTGCGCCCTCTGCCCGGCATGGACCTAGAGGCGCTTCGCACCACCCTGTACACACGCCTGAGCGCAGCACTGGAAGGTACTGGCCTAGGACTTGAGGTTTTTCCACTATTCTGCGGTACCCCAGCACTAGAAACCGCAGCGGACTCCCCCTTGGTACGGGTTGCCGAGACCCTGACCGGCGCACCCGCAGAGGCAGTTGCCTTCGCCACTGAAGGCCCCTACCTACAACAACTCGGAGCCGATACCATCATCCTTGGCCCCGGTGATATCGCCCAGGCCCACCAACCCGATGAATACCTGGCCCTAGATCGCATACAACCCACAGTCGACCTGCTTACCAATCTGATCGGACGCTTTTGCAGTAAACGCTCTGCACAGACACTCGCCGCGTAACCACGTTTGAGAATGCCTGGGTTCCGGATAGTCGGGCAAATTCTACTCGGAAAGTGCGAGGGAATTTGTTACCATCACGGACGGGGGAGTCGGCTGGACAGTCGCTTCGCGTATTGATTGCGGGGAGGAAAGTCCGGGCTCCAGAGGGCAGGGTGCCAGGTAACGCCTGGGGGGTGTGAGCCCACGGAAAGTGCCACAGAAAATATACCGCCCAAGCGCCACCGAATTTCCGGTGGCGACGGTAAGGGTGAAAAGGTGCGGTAAGAGCGCACCGCGCTGACGGTAACGCCAGTGGCAGGGAAAACCCCACCCGGAGCAAGACCAAATAAGGGGACAATGGCGTGGCCCGCGCCGTTCCTGGGTAGGTCGCTACAGGTGCGCGGTGACGCGCATCGCAGATGAATGACTGTCCACGACAGAACCCGGCTTACAGGCTGACTCCCCCATCACTACCTGTTAATCCCGCCTCAATGCTGCTCCCGCTTTTGTTTACCTTGACAGAGAGCTTGCGCCATGAAATTAATTAATATTGTAAAACTACCGATTGCTATCATTCTAATCGCATCAGGCACCAACACATTTGCAAGTGCAGCCCAATCTTGTGCTAGTCTCCTAACGTTTTATAATAGTAGCGGTTGTGATCAACAGTGCAGAAATGATTATGCAGCACGATTTCCCGATTGTTTTTCCGATAATCTAAACGCAAGTAGTGTTTCAATCAACAGCACATCTTTTGCGCAAGTGGTTACCGTTTCCAATGCGATTTCTTCCCAGTTCTTTTTCTCGGATAGACCACGACACAATATGGATATTAAAGGAAAAGGCATGGCCGGTGGTGGAGAGAATGCACGATGGAATGTCTGGGGCAATCTCACAAACAACGATACTCGCCATGATCGCAATACGGTTGATTTTGAATCAACAGTTTTAACTACAGTGATTGGCGCTGATTACGCCTTGTCACCAAATATGATGGTGGGAATTTCAGGGGCTTTCGATAATGGCAATGGTTCCCTAGGACTAAACTCCGACTTTACCAGCAAAGGTCTATCAATTGCTCCCTATTTTGGTATGCAATTTAGCCCAGAATTAGCTCTCGACGCCAGCATTGGCATGGGTTCTGGAGAACTCAACACTAACGGTATTGAGAATAAATCTGATCGCTGGTTTGGAGGGACCAATCTGTCCTATAACCACTGGATGAACAATATCCAACTCACGGGCAAGCTCAGTTATCTGCATGGTGAGGAAGCCTACCATGACGCCGCTCGAAATAAGCTAGATCAGATTCGCCTTGGTGTTCAGACCGGTTACTGGATGGAGAGCATGATGCCATATGTTGGATTGTCTTACTCGTCCGATATCTCGCGATCCACCAATTTGGCTAATGCGCCTACTGATTACATTGGCAAAGAGGCATGGATCTGGACGGTGGGTCTTAATTTCTTCTCTCTCCGGAATGGTCTAACCGGTAGTATCGCCTACAGCCAAGAAGAAGGACGTACTTACCAGAAAAATAACGTCCTGGTAGCGAATATTGGCCTCCGTTTTTGAGCCCGGAATGAGAAATGAGAATGCAAGAGCCGCGCTGCTATTGGGCGCGGCTTTTTTGTTGCTATTGACTGGGTGTGTCGGGCCTGATTCTTTCGGAGGCACGCGTGAAGAAATCTGTACATGGGGGGCAACGCGGGGATTTGTCGCAGACGAGGTTGTGGCCGGACCCTTTCAATTATTACGTCTGAGCCGCGGCAGCCTAAAAAACAGAGAGGGCGTAACTATCTATATAGAGAGTGATGGCGCACCCTGGCCCTCACCGTGGTATCTCCCACGTGATCCGACGCCACTTAAACCCATTGCCATGGCCCTCGCGGCGGCTGATCCGGCAGCAGCGGTGCTCTACTTGGGACGACCCTGCCAATATCTCAAGGCAGCGGCCTTGGCTACTTGTTCGCCGGCTTATTGGGGAGAACGCCGTTTTGCACCCGAGGTAATCGCTGCCTATAACGACGCACTCGATGCAGAAAAGAAAGTAAGCGGAGCACAACGACTGCGCCTAGTCGGTTATTCCGGCGGCGGTGTAATTGCCACATTGCTGGCCGCACAACGTAACGATGTGGAATTATTGGTCACCGTCGCAGCACCTTTAGCGGTATCAGAATGGGTGCACGGGCATGACCTATCCCCTCTCAAGGGTTCACTAGACCCTGCGAATCTTGGTACCAATGTTCGATTACCACCGAGTGTCCATTGGGTCGGTGGCCATGATCGAATTGTCCCGCCAACCATTGTTGAACACTTTGTTGAGCAACACGGTGGTCAGATTATGACTATCCCTGATTTTGGTCACGAATGTTGTTGGTCACGTTATTGGACTGATTTTATTGAACGCACCTACACCGAGCACATCTCTTTACAGGAGCATATCCAATGAAGCTGCTTAAATGGCTTATCTTCTGGTTATTGGGAGTTATTTCGTTCTCCAGTGCGGCGTTCGGACCTCCGCCGATGATGAGACCTCCCGCCTTTGCCGCAGGAATACCCGGAATGGCGCAAATGCACGCTATTGTTATGCAGCGTCATCAGGCACGTACCCTACTCTACCGAGAGGCGTTGGAAGAACTGCACAAGAATCCAACCGCCGCTGATGTACCCGAATGTACATCTCCAACTTCATCTTCTGAATCACTCTGCCTACGCCAGCCGGAAACACCACCGACGGAATCTACGACTGAATCTGAACCGCAACCAGTGACCTCAACCACCCCAATCGTGCGTCACTACTACGCTCTACTGTTTGGTAATAATTCCTACAAGGCACCCATTCCAACATTGGACACACCTGTTGGTGATGTCGAAAAGATTGCCGAGGTCTTACAGACCAACCTTGGATACGATACCCAGGTGGTTCGCGATGCCGGTAAAGCACAGATCATCCAGGCAATTAACAAAATCGCCATGGAGGCAAAACCAGAAGACAGTGTGTTATTAGTCTATGCAGGACACGGTTACCTGGATGAGGAAACCAAAATGGGATATTGGATTCCGGTGGATGCCTCGGTAAAAACCGCCACCGGTTGGATATCCAATAACGATATTGCAAAACTACTGAATGCGATTCCTGCACGCCAGTTAATCTTGGTTTCTGATAGCTGTTTCTCGGGTTCTCTTACCCGCGAACAAAAATTCACGACCGGCAGTACGGAAAGACTCGACGAGATTCTAAATCATCGTTCGGTTATTGTTTTCTCGTCTGGCGACGAAGAACCCGTCTCGGACGCAGGCAAGGATAATCATTCGATTTTTGCGTGGAACCTTATTAATCGGTTGGAAAAGGTGGAAGACCTAACACCCGGTTATGAAATTTACCAAGTTGTCTATACCGACGTGAAGAAAGACTACCCACAATCACCGCAATATGGCGCAGTGATTACTGCGGGCCATACTGCTGGAGGCGAATATTTGTTTGGTAAGAAACACGAATAAAAAAATTTCAAACCCGGCCAGCAGCTAATCGAGCAGGTTGGGTTGCAGTCCTCCGCAACCCAACCTGGGTAGTGTTCCAGACCTGGATATGGCCGGTAATATTCCATAATTTAGATATTTCCCAGACCAAGACGCCAAATTCGTAGCGATTTATGAAGAGACCAATCACAATGTCATGCATTTTCTCGAGTTTGGAGAAGCAAATGATTTCCCGGGCAAGCCGTTTGATACGTGTCCGTAACATTAAATGTTTCCTCTCGATTTTTTGAGTATTCTTCTTGCTAATGATTTGTTGTTCGACTGGTAAATTCCGTTCATAAGCCCCCCAATCGTCAGTATAAAATCGAGAAATCCCAAACGGCTTGAGGAGTTCTTTTAAGGACAAAAATACCGAATCTTTCCTTTTGCCAAGCACATACGCAAGAACATTTCCCGTAGCATGGTCAATCGCATGCCAAAGCCAGCGTTGATTTTCCTTGTTGCCGACATAGCTCCACATTTCATCCACTTCAGCACCTTCAACCTTTTGAATATCAACAACAATGTCATCTGCATTCAGTCTTTTCAGTAGTGACTGATTGACTGCCTCAATATAGGGTTCTTGTTTTTTTATTTCGCTAATAACCGTCCCTGGACTAATTCTCAATACCCGCGCAGTATCACGGATCCCGCTGCCGTTCATTGCCATGTCGATGATCTGCTCCTTGACTTCTGGCAAATACCCCTGGTAGGTATAGCAAAGCCACCATAAAATGATTACGCATAATTTGCGAAGACTTCCTCGGTAGTACGGCGTTCTCTTTTGTCAATCGCCTTTAATTGCGCCCACTTATGTTCGATGGGATTGAAATCTGGTGAATAAGGGGGTAAATATTCCAGAATATGGCCCGCATTTTTGATGGCTTGTTGAATAGACCTTATCGGAAACCCCCTACCTAGCTCTGCCGGACAACGCAACCTCATGATTTATATTGACTGTGGTGGGTGATGAGGAGGTTTCCGATAAGGTCTAATGTGTATTCGCAGGGAGTTACGCTGGTGTTCCAGACCTGGATATGGCCGGTAATATTCCATAATTTAGATAACCCAAGTTGCCACCTAGCGCGATTTTCTCTCCTCTCCCTCCGGGAGAGGGGCTTTTTTGGTTCTCACCGCATAGGTGGCAACTTAGGTTAGATATTTCCCAGACCAAGACACCAAATCCGTAGCGATTTATGAAGAGACCAATCACAATGTCATGCATTTTCTCGAGTTTGGAGAAGAAAATTATTTTCCGGGCAAGCCGTTTGATACGTGTCCGTAACGTTAAATGATTGACAGGCTCAATATAGGGTTCTTGTTTTCTGATTTCGCTAATAACCGTCCCTGGACTAATTCTCAATACCCGCCCAGTATCACGGATCCCGCTGCCGTTCATTGCCATGTCGATGATCTGCTCCTTAACTTCCGGCAAATGCCATTGGTAGGTGTAAGCCAAAATGAATATCTTCCTACCGCATTCCGGCTTCAGGCAGAGATAGCGTTGTTTTCCAAGTTCCGTCTTGCCGCGCTTAACGACATGACCACATTTACAGCATGGACAAAAAACGGCTCTGTCAGCCATTGAAGGTTCTTTCCAAGTAAAGCTTTCTTGCGCACGATAACACTCCAAAGTTATTTGGGCGGAAAGTCACCCGATAACCATGTCTAGAAAATGGCTACCGCCATGTCCAGCTCTGAAACACCACCAAAAAATGATACGGTTTGGATTGAGCAAGCGAGAGGGGGTAGCGCTAAGAGCATGGGTCTGAACGGTTACGGAATACCCACAAAGGGATAGCCATAGCCAGCGTAGCGCATACCCAACCAAACTATCAACTAGTTAGAAGATCGCGACGTGGGCAGTGGTTGTTCAAGTGTGGCAACCTACGGCACATTGAGTGTTACACTTCCGCGCTGGCACCAAGCCGCCGGTTGGCGGGTCATCTTCCGTTGAATTGCCGCCTAACCGATTGGGGCTACCCCACTTAACCCGCGACGCATGTTCTTACGCATCGTTCCTACGCTCCTACGTAGGAAACGAAAAGCTCCTCTCCCTCCAGGAGAGAATGACGGTCGAGACAGTGCAAACCTAGGCATGAGACTGAACAACCTTTCCGTTCTGGACGAAAAGACCCTAACTGGCGCAAACCAAGCTGCCCTCGCGGACCAGCAGTTGGGAAAAACTACCATTTTTACAGAAACATCAACGGTCGATGGACAGACTAACCCCCAACAGCAGCGGTCCAAGAATTGCCTTCTCGCACCTTCTGCCCCACTTACGCTACGCACCCAAGTTGGGGGGTCGTCGTACTTCCCGGTACCCTTTCACCCGGAGGTGTCGTGAGCTTGCATGTGCTGGTAGTAGATGACGAAGCTTTTGTAGCCGAGGGGGTACGAGCCTATCTGGAGGACGAGGGCATGGAGGTAAGAATTACGGACTCAGCAGAGGCAGCACTAGAGGCGGTAGGCGAAGGACAACATTTCGACGCATGTATAATGGACATGCGCCTAACCGGGATGGACGGTAATGCCGCTATTCGTACCCTGGCAACCATGGACCCCAGCCTGCATTTTTTAATCCATACCGGTTCGGCAGGTTACATTATTCCCGATGACCTGCGCGCCCTGGGGCTGAGCAACGCTGATCTGTTTTTCAAACCTCAGAGTGATATTGGTCCGCTGGCGGCGGCAATACGTCGAGCAGCTACAGTGTCGCCGGTGCCTGAAACCTTCATTCGATCGGTAGGCGAGGATCTGCGGAGGCCTTCCTAGCTTGACAGAAAACCCGCCTCTGAATGAACCTTCCGAGGTTTTCCCCGGTAAGAAGCGACCAGCCCCCGCTATGAGCGAGGGATCTACGTTGATAATCCCACCATGAGCACTGGCGAGAATCTAAACGCCCACTACCGGCCGTGGCCGGTACCTCCCGCACCCGACAGATCGGTTGCGAGCAAGGACTTCGCGGGCTTTCCCCGACGCAAGCGGGACCGAAGTGCCCGCATCCTCACCATTGAAGACGAACCAGCGGTGCGGAGCGGGATCGTGGCCTACCTGGAAGACAGTGGTTATGAAATGCTCCAGGCCAATGATGGGCTGGAGGGCATCGCCCTGTTTCGAAGCGAACATCCCGATGCAGTGCTGTGCGATCTACGCCTACCAGGGGCGGATGGATTGGAGGTGCTGTCCATCATTACGCACGAATCACCGGAAACTCCGGTAATCATCGTCTCGGGGGCAAGTTTGCTGGGTGACGCCGTGCAGGCCCTCAAGCGCGGGGCTTGGGACTACGTGACCAAACCGATTACTGAAATGGGAGTTTTGGATAGCACCCTCTGCCGAGTCCTGGAACGAGCCGATCTGATGCAACAGAATCGCTACTACCGGGAACACCTTGAAACGCTGAATCGCGAGCTGCGTCTCGCGGTAGAGCAGCTTCAAGAGGATGAAAAGGCGGGACGCCACATTCAGTGTCAACTAATGCCGCCCCCGCGCCGTCGACTCGGGAACTATACGTTCAATTCTCGGCTCTATCCCTCCACCTTTCTCTCCGGTGATTTTGTTGATTATTTTCCCATCGACGACCGTCACCTTGGTTTTTACATGGCCGATGTTTCCGGTCATGGTGCGGCCTCGGCCTTTGTCACCGTAATGCTGACCACCTTAATTGGTCAATATCGCCAAGCCAGCCGGGAAGAAGCCGACCCCACGATATTACAACCCGATCGTACACTCGCACGTCTCAATCGTGACTTGTGCCGCCAACGTCTGGACAAATATCTGACGATCTTCTACGGTGTCATCGATCAACAGACCCATCACCTCCTTTGTAGCAATGGTGGCCAGTTTCCGTATCCAATGATTCGCGATGGCCGAGAGGTTCGTTCCTTGGCCTATCCGAGTCGCCCGGTAGGATTATTCGAGGATTCGGAGTTTCCCCGCCAGGAATTGAAACTACCCGAAGAATTTACGCTGTGGCTAGTCTCTGACGGATTACTTGAGGTGATGCCCGAGCGTTCCCTCAAGGAAAAATACGCTGCCTTACGGGCACAGGTTGCCAATCCTGACCTTGATATCGATACCTTGGCAGCGAAAATGGGACTACCCAGTACCAATTCTCCTCCCGACGATGTTACATTCTTTCAGGTACAGAGAGAGAAAGATGAATAAGCCAGGACAAATTTTGCACGCCGAACGCAACGGCGCTCACCATCTACGCCTAATTGGAGCGGTACGCTATCCACTAGCCACTTCTCTGGACCATTTTCTCCAAAATATCTTTGCTGGTCCTGTACCGCGCGCATTTTTGGTGGATCTCTCGGGCACCGATGTTATCGATAGTACCAATCTTGGTTTATTGGTCAAGATTGCCCGACTGATGAGCGAACACCATGCCCCAGTGGTGGTTCTATTCTCACCGCGCGAGGATATTACCGAAGTCCTAATCAGCATGGGTTTCAATCAGTTTTTTCAATTGATCACCACCGATTTTCCTGAAGGAGAAAGTGCAGCGGAATGCACACCAATTCCTATCACGGAAGTCGGTCGTACCGATCTTGCTCGTACCATCCTGGAGGCCCACCGTGCCCTGATGGCCATGGATGCACGTAACGAATCGGTGTTCATGGATGTGGTGCGTTATCTGGAGAAAGAGGTGGAGGAAGCTAAAGAACGAAGTTAACGGCCGAAAACAAACGGACCAAGGGATTTTTCTTTTAATGTTAACCCAAGTTGCCACTATAATCAGACAGAAAAGGAAGCAGCATTACTTGTGTAGCACTACCAAAAATCGTATGCCTTCTTATAAATTCGTAACCCTCCATAGCACCAACTAACCGGGAATGCTTTAGTTGCCCCTGTGCTGTTTAGGCTCTGCACTGAGGCACGACAAGAGGAGATCACCGGGTTGCGATGGGAGTGGGGGCGTAGGTTTGAGGGCTTCCCGAAGTACTCGGTGCGCTGGGTTTCTGGCGAACAGTAAAGACAAAAGGACAGCGAAGAGGTCGCTGTTGGGTGGCGAACGCAATGCGCGATCTGTAGTTGAACAACAGAAAGTGGCAGACAGTAATATGTCTTTCCAGGAACGAAAGGGGAATAATGCTAAGGATTAACAATCACGGACTTCCTTCAGCATGGAGGGAGACCGAGCATGCCTGTCGAGAGGATTCTCGGGCATGACTAAGGAGGGATGGCACTGTCGACGCACCGTATCCAGTGTGTCGCGCAAATGATCGTAGCTGTTAGCCGGCTACCAGGGAGAATGTAACAGCGCCCAGGGTCGTCCCACTAAGGGACGAGCGGGAAGATGGTAAAGCGTCCTAACCTACTAGTTTTATTGGTGGGCGATGCAGGGTTTGAACCTGCGACCCCTGCCGTGTGAAGGCAGTGCTCTCCCGCTGAGCTAATCGCCCGTACCGAATTCCTTTCGCTAACCCGCCCACTATAGAGTGGAAAAAAAAGGATGTCAATACCTGCCAGGCACATGAGATCTATGCGGGTTGGCAATCAGGCATCAATAGAATTTCTTGGAAAAATTCAGAAGATAATACCGAGCCTACGACATTCCTGCTTATTTATTCGTCCCTAGGTGGTCAGTGTCCTCAGTAGGTTAACGAAATCCTCATTGATCCGAGCGTCTTCTTTGCGCAGTTCCTCCATCTTCTTACAGGCGTGGAGAACCGTAGTGTGATCCCGTCCACCGAAAGCGTCGCCGATTTCAGGCAGACTGTGGTTAGTTAGTTCCTTGGCTAGCGCCATGGCCAACTGCCGGGGACGTGTAATAGATCGATTGCGTCGCTTGGAGAGTAGATCGGATACCCGAATTTTGTAATATTCGGCTACTGTTTTTTGAATATTCTCGATCGTAACCAGTTTATCTTGCAAGGCCAATAGATCTTTCAGAGCCTCGCGCGTAAATTCCAGAGTAATCGGACGTCCAGTAAAACGAGAATTGGCAACTACTCGACGCAATGCCCCTTCTAATTCACGGACGTTGGACCTTACCCTTTTTGCGACAAAGAATGCCACCTCACTGGGGAGTTCGGCATTCATCTGTTCGGCCTTTTTCTGGAGAATAGCGACGCGCGTCTCCAATTCTGGTGGCTCTACCGCTACGGTCAATCCCCAACCAAAGCGTGATTTGAGCCGTTCCTCCAGGCCGTTCACTTCTTTTGGGTAGCGGTCGCAGGTCATCACTACCTGACGTTGACCTTCTAGCAGTGCGTTGAAGGTATGAAAAAATTCCTCCTGAGAACGTTCCTTGCCCGCAAAGAATTGGATATCGTCGATGAGCAGTGCATCTACGGTCCGATAAAAACGTTTGAAATCGTTGATGGCATTATGTTGCAACGCCTTGACCATGTCTGCAACGAAACGCTCCGAGTGCAGATAGACGACTTTGGCTTCCGGTTGGCGTTGTACGATCAGGTTTCCTACCGCGTGCATGAGATGGGTCTTACCGAGCCCGACACCACCATAGATAAACAACGGGTTAAAGGCCGAGCCGGCATTTTCCCCCACCTGGAAAGAGGCTGCTCGTGCGAGTTGATTGGACTTGCCTTCAACAAAGGTAGAGAACGAAAAGTCGGGGTTGAGGTTACTGTTGTGAGTAACCACCACCTCAGCCGTGGGAGAAGGGGGGGGCGATGGGGTGGTCGGGGGAGGTTCAGGGGTACGGACCCCCTTGTTGTCACGTCGGGAGGTGCCAACCTCCAGCACCACATCCCATTCTTGATCGTCCCCAAAGCGTGAAACCGCCTCCATAATGTGCTCTAGGAAACGCTCATTTACCCAGTCCAAGACGAAACGGTTAGGGGCCAACAGTCGAAGCCGTCCATTATCCTCCACTGCCTGTAGGGGCCTGATCCAGTTGTTAAACTGCTGGGAGGGTAGTTCACCCTCCAGAAAATCCAGACACCTCCCCCACAACAAGCTCATGCGAGAACCCCTACCGGCTATGATGATCAGGTCGGCATCATAACGCGATCCGCCTCGTGCTTCCAGGCGTGCTTCTATATAAACCAATAACTTAGAACATCCACCCACACATCCTATCTCATGACTCTTTCTACCCCCCTCAGCAGTGAAGGGACCGAGCGGCTGCCGATGTCCGCTTTCACCGAAAAGGCCTACTTGGACTATTCCATGTATGTCATCCTGGACCGTGCCTTACCACACATTGGTGATGGACTTAAACCTGTGCAACGGCGCATCGTCTACGCCATGTCAGAGTTGGGGCTTTCCTCTGGCGCCAAACCCAAGAAGTCGGCACGCACGGTGGGCGATGTCCTTGGTAAGTTTCATCCCCACGGTGATACTGCTTGTTACGAGGCGATGGTGCTAATGGCCCAGCCCTTCGCCTTTCGCTATCCGCTCATTGATGGACAAGGCAATTGGGGTTCTCCAGATGACCCCAAATCCTTTGCCGCCATGCGTTATACCGAGGCGCGTCTCTCCCCTTTCTCCGAGGTGTTGCTTTCCGAGGTGGGCCAAGGGACCGTGGACTGGGTCCCGAACTTCGACGGCACCCTAGAAGAACCGTCACTCCTTCCTGCACGTCTGCCCAATATCCTACTCAACGGCACCATGGGTATTGCTGTAGGTATGGCCACCGACATCCCGCCCCACAATCTTCGGGAGGTCGCGGCTGCCTGCGTTCACCTGTTGGAACATCCCGAAGCCACGCTTGAGGAGCTGTGTGAGCGGCTCCCCGGCCCTGACTACCCCACCTCAGCAGAGATTATCACCCCCCGCGAGGATCTGGTGCGCATCTATCGTACCGGTGGGGGGTCGTTGCGCATGCGTGCACGCTGGGTACGAGAGGATGGTGATACGCCAGCCATCGTAATTACCGCTTTGCCCTATCAGGTCTCGCCGGCCCGAATTTTGGAGCAGATCGCCGCGCAGATGGTCGCCAAGAAACTACCTATGGTGGAAGACCTTCGCGATGAGTCTGACCACGAGGATCCTACTCGCTTGGTCATTATACCGCGCTCCAACCGGATAGATGCGGGGGAATTGATGGCCCACCTCTTTGCCACCACGGACTTAGAGCGTAGCTATCGGGTCAATCTCAACATTATTGGCCTGGATGGCCGTCCACAGGTCAAGAATCTGCATCGTATCCTCGGCGAGTGGCTGGAGTTTCGCATCGCTACAGTACGTCGTCGTCTTGCCCACCGCTTAGAGCGGGTGCTACGCCGACTTCACATATTGGAAGGGTTGCTAATTGCCTATCTCAATATCGACGAGGTGATCCGTATCATTCGCTTTGAAGACCACCCTAAACAGCGGTTGATGGAGCGTTTCAATCTCTCTGACATCCAGGCTGAGGCCATCCTGGAACTCAAATTGCGCCACCTGGCACGGCTTGAAGAGATGCAGATCCGTGGTGAGCAGGCCACATTGGCAGCAGAGCGCGATAGCCTACAACGTACTTTGGGTGATGAAGGGCTCCTCAAGCAGCTCGTCGGGCAAGAGATTCGGGCGGATGCTGAGAAATACGGCGACGCACGCTGTTCGCCGCTGGCCACTGCGCTGCCGATCCCGGCTAAGGCTTTGGATGAGACGACGCTGGCGCCGGTCGAATTGGTGACCGTGATCCTTTCCGCCCGTGGTTGGATACGCGCGGCCAAGGGCCACGAGTTGGACCCGGCGACGCTCAATTACAAATCCGGCGATCAGTTTCTCGCCATGGCGCGGGGACGTAGCAATCAAGTTGCTATCTTCCTAGACACAACCGGCCGCAGTTACGCCCTCCCTGCCCACACCCTGCCCTCGGCCCGTGGTCAAGGTGAACCTCTGTCAGGCCGACTTTCTCCGCCCAACGGGGCAGATTTCGTCACCTTGCTCATGGGGGCACCCGAAGAGGCACTAGTCGTGGGCTCAAACGCGGGTTATGGCTTCATCGTTACCCTGGACGACCTTACGAGCCGCAACCGAACGGGTAAGGCGGTAATTACGGTCCCAACGGATGCCCGCGTGCTCCCACCTCTGCCGTTAACAGACCCTACATTGCAAATAGTAGCGGTTACCAATACCGGACACCTTTTGCGATTTCGGGTCGAGGAGTTACCACGGATGCCACGCGGTAAGGGGGTGAAGTTTATTAGTCTCACCGACGCAGATGCCGACGGGAAGCGTGAGGAGCATGTGGTCGGCTGGGTTCTGCTACAAGCCGGAGAAGGAGTGATTCTAGGTTGCGGAAAACGTAATCTGACGTTATCAACCAAAGAATTGGAACACTACAGCGGTCAACGCGCCCGTCGCGGTCTCAAGCTGCCGCGTGGTTATCAGAAAGTGGAATCACTGGTCGTGGAGAGAGCAAAGAAATCGGAGGCACCTTCAGGCTGACATAATACGGATTCAAACGCGAAGTGCAAGTCTTGAATTAACAATTGGCTGAATGAGCGAGGCACGCTAGTTTCTGTATCAGACGAATCCTCGCGACGTCAAGGGACCGTAAAAACAAGCCCTGTAGCAGGGGTGCCGGGAATCTTTTCCCTCGGCACCCCTGCCACCCAGCGAGGGGAATTTGACTTTTTCTTAATCAATAGACATTATCGGAAACCTCACCCCCCGCCCCCCTCTCCTTAACAGGAGAG
>CAUYTY010000248.1 GCA_963575655.1 Gammaproteobacteria bacterium
GGACGAGATGTGGCGGGTACACCCCAAGCAGGCTGCTGGGAATTTGGCACCGGTGACTGAAGTATCCGTCCGCTCGTGGAAGGAGTGACTTCTGGCTGAGGGGAGGACGGTGCCGTTGGAAGAGCGCCCCCCATCTGCTGCAGGGCCTGCAGAGCAGCCATTTTTTGGTCTGGGGAAAGCTGGTTGAGCAATGCCTGCTGCTCTGGCGTTAGCGAGGCTGCAGTGGCAGAAGAAACTTGGAAAACTATAAGGTAGAAAACGACCAAGTAGAGAGACCGCCAAAATTTACGGTCTGTCACACAATAGATGGTACTTAGGTTCACTTAGGTCACACTCTCAACAAGTCAATGCGTTGACACAACACGGCACGGCCCGACAACAAGCTGCGCAAGGTACGCTTGCTTACCTATCGGGGTCAAGTCACCACACAAAAATCATGCAACTTCCCCTTAACTCATCCGCCACATCAATAACCACAGGAACCGATAGAGGAAGCCTATCCGATATCGGTCCCTTGAATCCATACGCAGCTGAATAAAACTCAATGATTATTCAAGTTGTCACCAATTCGTCATTTCAGTAAGAAATGCCAGAACAGCAGCTTAACAGCTATGCTAGGTAACAACCCGGAATAAGGATGATATCACAGACGATCACGTTGGCGTACATACTGCGATCTGTAGTGCCCGCAACGCGATCTCTGCCTCTTCAAATTCATAGTCCGTTACTGCGCTAGCAATCTTTTGCAAGGCACTGGCGAGCGATGAATCTTTAGTTAAGGACAGCAATTCCTGCACGGTATCGTAGGCCTCACTATCAATCTCTGTTAGTTGTGCCGCCAACTGATCAAGCAACGGTTGGACCTTGGTCATATCCAATATAACGGAGGCTTCAGTGGGCACGGTTTCTCCCGCACCAATCCTTGCCAGCCCCGTAATTACCGAAGACAATTCGACCAACAACCGCTCGAGTAAACTCCGGATAACAGGAGTCGACGCATTCTTCTGGCAGGCCTGTTCGAGTTCCGCCGCCACGAGCTGTACACTCCTTGCTCCAATAGTAGGACATCAACACGTTGAGCCTTTTCCAATACTTCTTCACGCCCGTAGGCGGTTACCTAGCACGCTTTTCTCCCCTCTCCCTCCGAGAGAAGGGCTTTTTCGTTTCTCACCACATAGGTGGCAACTTGGATTAATTATCAAGAGGAGATACTCGTTCAATCCCCAGAGATGTCATATAGTGAACCTGGTTACGCCCCCCTTCTTTAGCGGCATACAGCGCTTGGTCAGCGCGGGCAATTATCTCTTCGACCTCCGGCACCACCTCCACTGCTGCCAATCCAAAGGACGCAGTTACTCGCAACGATGTCTGGGAGTCCACCATAATGGTTTCCTGAGCCAACAAGGTACGTAATCTTTCCACAACCTTGGCAGATACCGCGAGATTGACATCCACCAATACCAGCAAAAATTCTTCCCCACCATAACGAAATATCATGTCACGGGGACGAAGATGACCAGAGAGAAAATCAGCAACCGCTATCAATACCTGATCGCCCGCTTGATGACCATAGTGATCATTAACCTGCTTAAAGTGATCGAGATCCAACATACATATCACGCTATCCTCCTGATGGCTACTCAGACGCACCTGGCACTGACGCAACGCCGGCAACATCTGCTGTCGATTGGCCACACGAGTAAGCGGGTCGGTGTAAAAGATAGTCTGTTGTAATTTCGTCTCCAGCGTCCGAATTACATCCCGAAATTCTCCGCGCCATGTAAGAAAACCATCGTACTCAACCAGCGAGAGCGGTTCGTTTCCGATAGATTTCAACAGTAAATTCTTGGCCACGGCATGAATCGTAAGATGCACCAATTCAAGCTGGGCAAAGGCCGGGAATGTAGCCAAATAGGAGTGGTTATGACCATAATACCACCTGCCAAAATTGCAACAGCGGTGCGCATCATTTGCCATGTGATGTTCTTCCAACGGCACTCTGCAAATAATGGCACGATGCCACTCCATGAGCCATTGATTGTGATCTTGGATGGCTTGTTCCAACTCTTCCAAGATATCCTGGATTTCACTGATACTAGGCTCGGTAATTGATGGCATGGCGATTAGGTTCCCGGACCAATGGGGACATCAAGAAAGAATTTCTCGCATGACTGAGAGAGGATTGAAAAACTCGTCCGCAGGTTAAAAACTAACGACCACATTCATCAGACCTCCACGCGCGCAACAGATTGCACTCCAAACAGAAGAGAGCTAGGCAGATTTAGGTAACTGACTACGAGCCAGATACCATTGCGCCAAGAACGGCATCGCCATTACCCCCAATAAAGCGGACCAAACCAACATCTCCATATTAGCCACCAGGGCATAGAGCAGCAGGGGAACTCGCTCTACCCAGGTCGAGTGAAGGTGGAGGAAATCCTGTCCCTGACTCAATGCCCAAGATTCAGAAAGTGGCCCCACCCCCATCGCCACCCACAAGATAATTACCGTGCGCCTCGGAGAGATTGGGTCATGCAGGGGATCACCGGGAAATAGATTCGGTAGCGAAAAGGCCTGCACCCACCCCGCCCCTCCCGCTCGGATTCGCATCACAGCGTAAGCGGTCACCCCCAGACCAGGGATCAGAAACTCCCGCGTAGGAATATCTCGATAGCGTCCATCCAGTAGCAACAGGGTGGTAGTAAATATCGCCGCCACCAGGTAGAGAATCATCAACCTCCGCCCCAACAACATCGTGCCTGAATTCACGATTGAATCTCTTGACGCCGCCACCATTCCCACCGCGATGACCCCAGCCAATAGGACATGGGGAATAATCCGTAGCCCCGCCCACCAAGTCTCAATCGTTGTATAACTGATGGTGCAGACGTAGACCGCCTGAATAACCACCAGGCTCCCCAGAAGCTGAAGCATGGCCATCACTCGCCAAAGTTCGATCGTGTCATAGCGGCGCCCGCGCACTGCCTCTCCCCTCGCCCTCAACCAAAGACCCAGTACACCGAGTAATACCGCAGCTAATACCGCACTCAGCGCCTGTCCCCGCCACTCAGGATTCGATACCACCGGTCCATCAAGCCCAAACTTACTGCGGCGTTGCTCATCCACTACCCCCCAATTTGCCCCCACCGTTCCCTCCAGGGCACTCTTCCAAGGCTGATCGAAGGCCTCAACCCAGTTGTAATCAAAACGGTTTTCCCGGGCAAGACGGGCCACGGTACGCAGAAAACGTGCACTATTCTCCCTTGTGGGCGGCGCTGGTCCCCGCGTACGACCCTGGGTAGGCCAACCCACCTCCCCAATGAGGATGGGTTTGCCCGGAAAGAGCCCCTGGATTCGACGATAGACCCATACCACATGCTCCGCAGCCTGTTCCAAAGAGACTGGCTCATCCTCCCAATAGGGCAAGATGTGAATGGTAAGGAAATCCACTGCTCTCCCTACCTCGGGATATTTCTCGAAAAAGGCCCAGACATCGGCGTAGGTCACGGGTTGTTTGACCGCTGCTTTAACCCTGCGGATGTAGTCAATGAGCTGGGCCGGGGTCAGTTCGCCACGCAGCAATACTTCATTGCCGACGATGACCCGTCGTACGACATCGGGGTAGGACTGAGCGGAACGAATCAGGGCGCTCAATTCGAGTTCGTTGTAGGTCGGCGTCCCATCGAGCTGATACGGCACTGTCAACCACGCCCCTTGGGTCAGGGTAAAACCGTATTTGCGGGCAAGCTGCGGAACTTCAGCCAATCCTTCGCGGCTGGTATAGGTGCGTATCCCACGCGCAATCCCTACCAAGCTCGCCAGATCCTCCTCGACCTGGGCAGGTGACGGATACACCATGGTTAACGGATTCTGGCCACGCCGATAGGGGGCAAAGGAAACGCTGCTCAACGGCTCATCAAAGGACAATGGCAATACGACCGGGCAGTTGAACCACCACCAAGCGGCAAGATTCAACAGCGCACAGACGGCAAAGGCAACGAAAACGGAGAACAAGGTCGGAGTCGAACGATTGAGGCTGGACACTAGGGGCATTCCAATTCCATGAAGGCTAATTGCCGGCCCGCAGGGTCGGCCAGGCTGCACGCAAGTAGACCACCATTGACCACAGGGTCAACAAGACCGCCAGGTAGAGCAGGATCAATCCAAGATCCCAGATCGCAATACCCAACACGGAATCGTGATAAAGCAATAGGACGAGAGACACCATCTGAAGGGAAGTCTTAAACTTACCTACTGAGGAAACCTTGACCCGCATCCGCTCACCTATCTCGGCCATCCATTCCCTCAAGGCGGAGATAGTGATCTCGCGGCCAATGATGACGGCCGCAGGCACTGCAACAAACGGTTCGGGATGCGATTGAACGATGAGGACCAACGCCACGGCCACCAGCAGTTTGTCCGCCACTGGATCGAGAAAGGCGCCAAAGGCCGAGACCTGGGCCAAACGCCGTGCTAGATAACCGTCAAGCCAGTCAGTAAGCGCCCCCAAAGTGAACAGGGCCGCGCCAAAGGCATGGGCGCGCGGGAGTGGTAGATAGTAGACCACCATCAGTGCGGGAATAATGGCAATGCGCAGCCATGTCAACAGGATGGGGACATTGACTCGGTTCTGCGCAACGGACAATACGCGGGGTTGCGGGCACACGGACTCAGAGTTTCCCTAGGGAAGCGGTGTTACCACCGTGAAGAAGCACCGGGAAGTGCGATGACCCCCCAGCCTGGATACGTAGTGTAAGCGGAGCAGAGGGCGCAAGGGCAATTCTTGGACCGCCGCCTTTAGGGTACCTGCTCACCGGTCTTTCTCGGCTGTCAGCCCGTAAGGGCTAGGCTGGTCAATCTCGGGCCTGTGGATACTCTCCAATAAGCTCCAGGCTTTCGCCCGGAGTAATTGACTTAAGGCAGCACCGACCTCTGAATCGGACGACAGTATAATAGGAGCCTTCCCATCGAACAATGGACAAGTCTTTAAAACTTCAAACACCATAAAACTCTAAAGATCCGCCTGTTCATATAAAGAAAGGTCGCAGGTTAAATAGAAAAACACGGCAGAGCTAAACGCATTGTCACACCCTGATGGCGATTAGGAGTCGCCCACAGAGGCTCCCCATGGCCTTCGATAGCCGTCCTGATTACGGGAAGCTCCATACGGATACTGGAATATTCCGTCGATAAAAATGGGGCCGTCATTATCGCAGTAATTTCATCAGCAATTACTAGACCATTATCACGAATGGCGATCTCTACTTGGTCAGCGCTATTCCGACCAGTGACAATCACCAAGCGAGACTTGGCGGGGGGGCTGCACCTCATCGATTCCAAGGCATTAAAAATCAGGTTGACCAGCACCTGGATCAATTGACACGGATCCACCTGCACCACTGGCAACTTGGGTTACCTAGCTGTTTTTAGCTCCTACAGAGAATCGAAGAGCGAATAGGGGCCATGGCATAAAAACAAAACGCCCCGAAAGGGGCGTTCTTGTGCGACGAATGGCGGAGAGGGAGGGATTCGAACCCTCGGTACGGGTTAGCGTACACACACTTTCCAGGCGTGCTCCTTCAACCGCTCGGACACCTCTCCGGTTACACCTAACCCCGGGACCATCGGCCTGACGGCACATCCAAGGGACGGCAATACTAACAGTGCAACCTCTAATCTGACAACCCACCTAAAAACCCGCCCATTCCGCACCCAATTGATTTATGATAATCAACATTTTATCTTCTATGTGTAGGTCCTCTAGTCAGGCAGTCGCTGTGCCGGTCGCGACGATCCGCATAGAGTTACACAGGTACTACGTGTAGGGGATGCCTCTAAATAACGCCTCACAGATAGGGAATACGGTTCATTTTCGGCACCACACAACCATTAGATCGCACGGTCATTCTGCCAAAGAATGCGAAAATAACGCCATAAATTAACCGATGCGCAACATCAGAATGGGTCACATGCCATTTACCTCCCGAAACGTTGAGGAAAGCCTCTAAATACCCTCGCTACGCAACTTTACGCTCGTAGTTAGTCGTAGTAGACTAGGAAAGTGTTATCTATCCGTTAGATGTGATCGCTTGCCTTTAGCGAAGATCGTTACGATAAAACGCAGTAAAGACACAACAGCGGGCGACATGAATTAGACTGATGATAAAACCGAATAATCAATCGTAGCACTATTGGGAAACTCATCCGGCATGGCTTCATCTCACAACGTAATTGCTAAACTGATTAAGGACAGCATTGCAGTTAAACAGGAACTATTGGATGATTCCGCACAACTGTTACTAATTGATAGAATCGCAACAGACATCGTCGCTGCACTCCAACGCGGTAATAAGGTGATATTTTGTGGTAATGGAGGAAGCTTCGCAGATAGTATCCATCTTACTGCTGAACTTGTTTCCCGTTTCCAAAATGGGAAAAGAAAGCCGTTCGCAGGAATTGCTCTAGGCACGAATAGCTCCACACTTACCGCGATCAGCAATGACTACGAGTATGAGGAGACATTTGCCCGGGAGATTATGGCCATCGGCCAGGCAGGAGATATCTTGATCGCCCTTTCGACCAGTGGGTCTTCGGAAAATGTGCTGCGGGCGGTCAACGCTGCCCTCGGGATGAATATTCAGGTGTTTGGGATGACTGGGAAATCAGGTGGGAAGTTGGCGAATACTGCCGCCATTGCTGGCTGCTTGAAAGTACCATCAGATGTTACCGCAAGGATTCAAGAATCTCATATTCTCGTCGGACATATTATCTGTGAATTGGTAGAGAACGCTCTATCAAAAAGCGACGGGTAAGACTCAGCAACATAGGTCGAACTGAACATCTTTTTGCGAAGCCCAACTTTGCAACATAAGCAACTCGCGGGAAATAGCGTTTCGTGGCGTTAATAGCAAACGTTACGGCGAGAAGAGACAACAAAACAGATCCAATGTTGAGTCGACCATGATTCTAATAACTGGAGGTACCGGCTACATCGGTTCGCACACCTGCGTTGTTTTAGCGCAGATCGGCTATGAATTGCTCCTCCTCGATAATCTCTGTAACAGCAGGGCTGCGGTTATCGATAGCCTAGAGAAAATTTGCGGAATACGCCCTCTATTTATCAACGGTGATGTTCGCGATACAGAACTTCTCAACGGCATTTTTGCCAATTATCCAATTGATGCCGTCATCCATTTTGCCGGCCTCAAGGCGGTCGGCGAATCCGTGGAAATGCCGATCGAGTACTATGATAATAACGTCCATGGCACGCTAAAGCTTCTCACCGCGATGCGTCACGCCGACGTTAAAACATTGGTCTTCTCCTCTTCTGCTACCGTCTATGGCGACCCCGCTACCGTACCCATTCGTGAGGATTTCCCACGTTGTGTGGCCAACCCCTATGGGCGCAGCAAACTCATTGTCGAAGATATTCTGTTCGATCTATTCCAGGCCGAGCCCGATTGGCGCATTGCCCGGTTACGTTACTTTAACCCGGTTGGTGCGCACGAAAGCGGTCTGATCGGCGAAGATCCACGAGGTATACCCAATAATCTTTTTCCCTTCATTGCCCAAGTAGCCACTGGTAAACGTGAATTTCTCAATATTTGGGGCAACGACTATCCCACGCCTGATGGTACCGGTGTCCGCGATTATATTCACGTTGTTGATCTCGCCGAGGGTCACATAGCGGCCCTTAATCACCTCAATAGCCAGCCCTCGGCATTTATTACGGTGAATCTCGGTACTGGCCAAGGCTATTCCGTATTCGATGTCGTTAATACTTTTGCACAGGCCTGCCATCATCCCATCCCTTATAAAATTGCTGCACGCCGGCCAGGCGACGTTGCTCAGTATTGGGCCGATCCAAGCCTTGCTTACCAATTGCTCCACTGGAAGCCAACCCGAGGGCTGGCGCAAATGTGCGCTGATGGATGGCGCTGGCAGCTAAATTCAACCAGGACACCATAAATAATTTCTCAAAGTTGTCCTTATCGTCTGATCCAGGATAGGCATACCGCTAGAATAACTGCGGAAATGTGTCACCCACTCCGTTAACACACTGGATCAGGCCATAGTCAAATAGGTATCAATCCGAATCGATAGAATATATCCTTATAAATTAACACATTAACCACAATGGCGAAACAGGTGCCAAATCTATGAGGAAGCGATAACATAGGATGAGTTATAGCATCATGGATGTAGATGTTTTGGTGGGCCCGAGACACGTCGCCGGCGCTCGCAACCAGAATTTAGATTCTATCTAGAACCACAACCCGAGGAATCAGGGGGGGTGAGGGTGCCAAAACCCCGCTTCCCTGCGAGGTTTCCATGCCTAACACTATTGATCAGCGCGGAAAATATCCAGACCCCCAACTTGCAGCTCCAATGTCCGAGACTGAGGGACAGATGGCTTCGTTGGACGCTCTGGAGCGCTTCGCCAAGACCTTCGAGGCGAGCGCCCGACGTTGGGAGCTTGTTGTATACCCATCACTCTTTGCCTTTGTGATCTTGGCTGCGTATGGATTTTTCCTGGTCTATAGCTTGGCAAACGATGTGGCCGTGTTGGCGCGTTCGGTAGACACCCAGATGGGTGAAAACATGTCGAGTATGTCTAGCAATATCAAGAACCTGGCGCTAAACATCGAGCACATGTCGGGCAATCTCAACACCATGGCCGAGAATCTTAACGCCATGACCAGGGACGTACATGCCATGTCCGTAGAGGTGGGTAATATTGCTGGTGATACCAAACAGATGAAGCCCGTCACCGAACAGATCACGAATATCAGTCAGTCCGTTCGCCAGATCGCGGTCGCGGTCCCCCACATGCAGCGCGACATGTCGATCATGAATCAGAGTATCTCCCGCCCACTCTCCTTCATGAACAACTTTATGCCTTGGTAGGCCAGGGCATTGGAATGTCTCCTCAAATTTCCCCAATCAGTGGCCGCAACCAACGTTTGTAGAGACGATCAGCGGCGTACCGTAGCCCCTCGATACGAGATGAAAGGTTCGCCATCATCGTGACGGCGGACTGAACCGTCTCCGAGGGCGTAGCAATCTCCGGGGAATTGTCCGTCGCCCAAGCTTGTACCAGATCCTCCGTCATCTCTACATGGCACTGCAGCGCTAACGTGTTACCCATCACAAAACCCTGATGGAGGCAATGGCGACTGGAAAGGATCAGGGAGGCCTCCACCGGGAGAGAAAAAGTTTCCCCGTGCCAATGGAAGGCATCAAAGGTAGACGGCAGGCCACTCAACCAATCCAACGCTACCGTATTGTCGGCCTGAATTACGGGTAGCCAACCAATCTCCCGCATTGAATTGCGCGTCACCACCCCACCCATAGCCTTGGCAATAAGCTGTCCTCCCAAACAATGACCGAGTACAGGCATCCCTACTGCCTGAGCGGCTTGAATGAGAGCGACTTCCTGCGCTATCCAATCAAGTGCGTCATTGACGCTCATCGGCCCACCCATAAAGACCAGGGCAGAGGCGTCTGCAAGCGTATCAGGTACGGGCTCGCCCGCATCAATCGCAATTAAACGCCAGGGTAGGCTATGGCGATTGAGGAAATCGGCTAAGTAACCAGGACCTTCGGAGGTCCAATGGCGAAAGATGAGAATGGGTTTCATGTCTGGTAAGCATCCACTTGCAGTTATGGATAATTGACGAAAAAGTTTCACACCAGAAATAAATCCTGGCTTTGTTACCAAAAAAGGAAGAGACAAGAAGCGAAAAGACTGTATGCCTAAAAGAAGTGTCCCCTTAGTTCTTTTGCTTTTTATTGATGGCAGCCTTGACTGAATCTTCTTTTTTGTCCATTATCCATTTTTATCATCAGACTGCCCAGTCTATCTCTCCTCCACTCCAGGAAACTCGCTCCCTATGGAGTCCGCACCGTTTAGCACTCTGCGCGCCCACATGGCAACGCGCATCATCGGCCAACAACACCTCATCGATAGTATGCTGGTGTGTCTGCTCTCCGACGGCCACATGCTAGTCGAAGGGATGCCAGGATTGGCCAAGACCACGGCAGTCAAGGCGCTCGCCGAGGGCATCGAGGGAGATTTTCATCGCATCCAATTTACCCCCGATCTGCTGCCCTCGGACCTCGTCGGCACCGATATCTACTTCCAAGACAAGGGGGAATTTCAATTCCGTCCTGGCCCGTTGTTCCACAATATCTTGCTGGCCGATGAGATTAACCGAGCGCCGGCTAAAGTCCAATCCGCCTTGCTGGAGGCGATGGGCGAGCATCAGATTACGGTAGGTCAGACCACCTACCGCCTGCCGCGCCTGTTCATGGTACTGGCCACGCAGAATCCCATTGAACACGAGGGTACCTACCACCTCCCCGAGGCCCAGCTCGACCGTTTCCTGATGCACGTCTGGGTAGGCTACCCCAACCGCGAGGAGGAACTGGCCATCCTCGCCCTCGATACCGCCCAACAGCAGAGCCCCCCCCGTCCTCCCACACGAATCCTATCCCAGGAGGAACTCTTCGCCGCCCGCCACGAGGTTGCGCAGGTGTTCCTCGATAAGCGTCTCAACGACTACATCGTGGATCTGATCCTGGCCACGCGCAAACCTGCCCCCTACGATGCCGACCTGGCGCGTTGGTGTCGTTATGGCGCCTCACCCCGGGCAAGTATTGCCTTGGCCCGTTGTGCCCGCGCACAAGCTTGGTTGAATGGTGATCGTTATGTCTCCCCCTCCCACATCCAAGCGATAGCTGCCGATGTCCTACGCCATCGGATTCTGCTTACCTTCGAGGGCGAGGCCGACGGCGTAACCACTAACGACTTTGTAAAGAAACTATTGCAGGTGGTGGCAGTACCGTAGATTAAATAAAAATGACGGGTACAACTCTGCAAGAATTATGGGCTATCAAAGACAGCATGGCCAAGAGGCATGATTACGATTTGGATAACTTGGCTCTCTACTTAACAAAGAAATATCAATCCAACGCCGAAACAATATCAGAACATATCAGGCAAGCCGGCCTGCTGCTCAGTACTGCATGAATGACAAATTCTAATGGCACGAGATTTTCTGGAAATCATCTAAGGATTCACCCTTGACACTCCGTCCCCAACTCACTGATCTACTCGAACTGCGCCACCAGGCACGCACGGTAGGAATTGCCTCACACCATCCGGTGAACTCGGTGCTATGTGGACTCTACGCCTCGGTATTTCGAGGACAGGGGATGGACTTCGAGGAGGTCCGCGAATACCGCGAAGGGGATGAGATTCGTAATATGGATTGGCGGGTTACCGCTCGTACTGGCGTCCCCCATCTTAAGGTTTTCCGCGAAGAGCGCGAGCGTACCGTAGTTCTGTGCGTAGATACGGGGGCGCCGATGGCCTTCGGTACCCGTGGCACCTTCAAATCTATCCAGGCGGCGCGAGTTGCAGCCTTACTCGGCTGGTCGGCGAACAGCAATCAGGATCGAGTTGGGGCGCTACTTTACGGCGACCCAGCGCTAGGTCTGCGTAACTTTCGCCCCAGTCGGGCACGTCGCTCCCTGTGGCGGATGCTGCGCGCTCTCACCGAGCCACTAAATCCCGGTCGTCCGCGCATCGATCCACTGCTCGAGGCTCTGGACGACCTCAGTCGTAGTACCCCCACCGGTTCCCTACTTTTCCTCATCGGCGATTTCAACCGCAACCCCGCCGAGTTGGAACGCCCCATCGGTCGACTCCGGCAACGCCGTGAGGTGGTGCTAATCCCTATCGACGACCCAGTAGACCGAGAGATTCCCGCGATGGGCCGAGTCCTATTCTCCAGCCCCGATGGCCAACGAATCGAGGTGGACACCGACAACACCGAGGGCCGCCAACTCTATCGAGAACGTTGGGAACGGCATCGCACCCAATTACGAACCATCGCCGCCCGGTTGGGGATAGACATCATTCCCATTACCACAGATGGTGATGTCCGTAATACCCTGCTGGAAGGTTTGCGCCTGCGCGCCCAACGTATGGTGAGACGCTGACAATTCCAACCATCGCCCTCCATTAACCCTTCTTATTCGCATCATCTTCTCTGCCGATTTCTGGAGCAGAAAATTTTATAGGTCGATTCTCTTATATGAACCCCGCCCTTACCCCTTCCATCGCCCAACTTCGTGATATTCGTGGGCTGGATCCCATCTCCTTGTGGCCACTTGCGCCGGGGTGGTGGGTGATTGCCGGGATCCTGACGATGCTGGTGGTCGCTGGCCTGCTTGCCGCCTGGTGGGTGCATGTCTGGCATCAAGACTGGCGGAGTGACGCCCACCGCCACTTGCGCGAATTGGCAACACGTGTCCATCAGATCGGCGCCAAGGAGGTAGCGGCACAACTCTCTGAATTATTGCGTCGCATCGCCATGGCGCGCCACGGACGCACCGCCTGCGCCAGTCTCACCGGTGAAGCCTGGCTCGATTGGCTGAGTGCCCAGGACCCCGCAGGCTTTCCCTGGTCCAAACGAGGCAGGGTCCTCATCGATCTGCCGTATGCCCCCCCTCGCGACCAAACGCGTAGCGCAGGCACAGACCCCGATAGTCTGCGCACCCTGATAGAGGCGGCTCTACCCTGGTTAGAACGCGACCCCCCCCCCCCCATCTCGCGTAAAACCGTGGAAGATATCGATGCATAGGTGGGGAAAGCTAGTTGCGGAATGGATACCCGCATACTCATCTACTAGGTAACGATAGTCATGTTCAACTTCCAATGGCCTTGGTTCGCCCTTTTGTTACCGCTTCCATGGGTGGTGTGGCGTTATTTTTCCGACCACAAGGGTCTGGCCTCCCGTCCTGAGGAGGCCGAACAACCGATACTGCTGCACCCTGCGTTGGAACACCTCCGCGAGGGTTTTTCCCCCGCTTCCCCAGGAGTGCCCCCTGGATCGTGGATCCAACTCGCCTTACTTGCCTGTGTCTGGGGCTTTCTGGTGCTCACCCTGATGGGTCCGCGTCTGCTCGAAGAACAGGCCGAGCTTGCCAGCCGTGGCCACGACCTCATGCTTGCTATCGATACCTCCGGGTCCATGAAGGGCATGGACTTTACCTTGAATGGCGAACAAGTAAGCCGTATGGCAGTGGTTAAGGGAGTTGGCGCACGCTTTGTGGAAAGCCGCCACGGTGACCGCATTGGCCTGATTTTGTTCGGCGACCAGGCCATCATGCAAGCCCCCTTAACCCTAGACGCCAATGCCGTAGGTCAACTCCTACGCTATGCCGAACCCGGATTGGCCGGCGACAGTACAGCAATTGGTGATGCCATCGCCTTGGCGGTTAAGAAACTCATGGTTCGCCCCGAGGGATCACGGGTCCTGGTCCTAGTCACCGATGGTGAAAATACGGCGGGCATGGCCCCCATTGAAGCTGCACGTCTCGCGGAGAAGTACGGGGTACGCATCTATGCCATTGGCGTCGGTAGCAAAGGTAAAGTTCCATTCCCTGACGCTCAGGGACACTTGGAGTACCGTGAGGATCTCATTATCGACGATGAAGGTCTTACACGTATCGCGACCATGACCAATGGAGTCTATTTCCGTGCTACCGATACCCAAGGTCTGGAGCGAATCTACCGAGATATCGACGCATTGGAAAAGACTGAGGCGACTACGCGCAATACCCTCATTCCAATTTCCCTCTACCGCTGGCCACTCGCGGCGGCGCTATTATTTCTTTTGGTCCTGGCCTGGTTGGGATTGACCAAACCAGGACAGCGGGAAGGACAGGAAATGCTCACAATATTTAGGAAACTGGTGGGTTTTATTAAGAAACTCGGTAACTTTGATAAATAATAAAAATTACTTGCCGTAGCACACACCCACCAAACAAGCGGATCGGAATTCTGCTTTCTAACAAGCAGTTACCCATTCTATTACATCATTCCCACGCTCTGCGTTGGAATGGTGTAACTATTGGAATGATGTAACTATTTGTTTGGTGGATTTACAAACTCAAATTTACGATTCATTCATCATCGAGACTTATCACCAAATGCCTTCTGACCCTGGTTTCCATTTTGCCGAGCCATTTTGGCTCCTCTTGTTGGCTGTGCCTCTATTGCTGCGCTTGCTACCGGCAGTACGGCAACACGCCCAAGAAGAAAGACGATTGCAGCGTTATGCCGACCCCCACCTCCTCCCCCATTTGTTGGTTCAGGGAAGTCTCAGACGGAAACGACAATACGGGTTGATCTGGTGGAAACTCGTTTGGAGCCTCGGGGTACTGGCCTTGGCGGGTCCGCGTTGGGATTACACCGACCTAGATATCTATCAACCTGGCTACGACGTAGTGGTACTCCTGGACGTATCCCGTTCGATGGAAGTAACCGACGTAAAACCCAGCCGAATTGCCCGCGCCCGTCAAGAAATTGAGGACCTTTTGCATCTCAAGGCCGGATTGCGTATTGGTTTAATCGGCTACGCCTCGGTGGCCCATATTGTGGCCCCCATCACCGACGATGCCCAAACCCTGCACAATCTGCTGCCTTCTCTCTCTCCGGAATTGGTACGTCTACCCGGTAGCCGTCTGTCTGCGGCTCTCGACCGAGCTCGTCGGCTCCTCGCGGCCCAACCTCCGGGCAGCTCCCGACACCTATTGCTGATCAGCGATGGAGACTTCGACGAACCGGGGCTAGAAACCCTCGTACAACGACTCCACGATTCAGGCATCCGCTTCCATGTATTGGGGATAGGAACCGCGCAGGGAGGCGAGGTCCCGCTGTCGTCACAGGGAGGGATATTGCATGATCCCACCACGGGCAATGTCGTAGTCTCGCGTATCGACGAATCCCTACTGCGCAGTCTGGCCCGAGCCGGAGGTGGTGAGTATCAACATGCAGTCTTCCAGGACGACGATACCCGAGCCCTGGTACGCGCCATTTTCAATGGAGGTGAGGCCAAAGCGGTAGAAAGTGGCCACCAACGGGTCTGGCACGAACGCTACTACCTCCTGGTATCACTGATAATTCTACTGATCCTGCCGTGGTTTCGACGCGGTCGTGCCGCCAGTTTGCAGCGGCTTTGAGAAGAAAATCATCGTTATGACACTGGTACAATCTTTTACGACCACGAGTCTACTCACATTGGCCGTGTGCCTCTCCACCAGCCCCGCCATTGCCGGTTGGTTTAAAACTCCTGAGCAAGCCGCCACAAGTGCCTTTCAAAGCGGAGATTATGAAACCGCTGCGGAGGCTTTCTCTGACCCCTATCGCAAGGGCGTGGCCTTGTATCGAGCTGGACACTACAAGGAGGCAAGTATTGCCTTCGCCCAGTCCAACCGTTCCGAAATCCTTTTGGATGCTATGTACAACCAGGGAAATAGCTATTTCCAGATGGAAGATTATCCACGAGCCATTGTTATGTATGAGCGAGTTTTAGTGGCATTACCCACTCACGAAGACGCTCGTTACAATTTAGCGCTTGCTCGTTCGCACCTAAAGATATATCACTGCCCACTAAATCAGAAAGTTGCCATTAAAGAAGACCAGAAGGACCAGAAGGACCAGAAGGACCAGAAGGACCAGAAGGACCAGAAGGATAAAAAGGAACAACAGGACCAACAATCCAAAGACCAGCAACAGGGCCAACAATCCAAGGATAAGAAACCAGAGTCCAGCCAAACCGGTCAGAAAGAATCACAGGAACAGAAGAAAACTGGCGAGCACCAACAGGATTCATCGGAGACCAAGAAGGACCAGAAGGACCAGAAGGACCAGAAGGACCAGAAGGACCAGAAGGACCAGAAGGATAAAAAGGAACAACAGGACCAACAATCCAAAGACCAGCAACAGGGCCAACAATCCAAGGATAAGAAACCAGAGTCCAGCCAAACCGGTCAGAAAGAATCACAGGAACAGAAGAAAACTGGCGAGCACCAACAGGATTCATCGGAGACCAAGAAGGACCAGAAGGACCAGAAGGACCAGAAGGACCAGAAGGACCAGAAGGACCAGAAGGATAAAAAGGAACAACAGGGCCAACAATCCAAAGACCAGCAACAAGGCCAACAGTCTAAGGACCAGCAACAGGGCCAACAATTCAAGGATAAAAAACCAGAGTCCAGCCAAACCAGCCAGAAAGAATCACAGGAACAGAAGAAAACTGGCGAGCACCAACAGGATTCATCGG